>JACDAP010000238.1 GCA_013695395.1 Solirubrobacterales bacterium | reverse complement strand
AAGCAGTTGCGATCGACATGCCGCGCTTCGACGTGGGCGAGACCGAGGGCGGCGGCGTGATGCGGCGTGGGGTTCCCGCGGTCCGCGTGGGCGAGCAGCTCGTCACCACGGTGCTCGACCTGATGCTCGCCACCTACGGGGTCGCCCGCGAGGGGCTCCCGGGCGACTGGCCGACCTCCTACGACGACGCCGAGCGGCCCTACACGCCCGCCTGGCAGGAGCCGCTCACCGGCGTCGACGCACGGATGGCGGCCAAGGTCGCCCGCGAGTTCGCCCGCAACGCGGAGGTCTCCGGCGGCCGCTCGATGATCACCATGGGGGCCGGCACCAACCACTGGTTCCACTCCGACGAGACCTACCGCGCGTTCATCGCGATGCTCGTGATGTGCGGCTGCGTCGGCGTCAACGGCGGCGGCTTCGCGCACTACGTCGGCCAGGAGAAGATCCGCACGTTCGCGGGCTGGCAGGCGATCTCGGGCGGGCTCGACTGGCGCCGGCCGCCGCGGATGGGCCAGGGCACCTCCTGGTACTACCACCACACCGAGCAGTGGCGCTACGACCGCTTCCGGCTCGACCAGTTCGCGAGCCCGCTCGGGAAGGGCCTCTTCGCGGGGCAGACCGCGATGGACGCCCACGCCCAGGCCGTGCGCCTGGGCTGGATGCCGGGGCTGCCGACCTTCGGGCGCAACCCGCTCGAGCTCGCCGACGAGGCCGTGGCCTCCGGGGACGACCCGATCGGGCACGTGGTGGAGGAGCTCGAGGAGGGCCGGCTGCGCTTCGCCGTCGACGACCCGAGCGCGCCCGCGAGCTGGCCCCGGGTCTTCTACATCTGGCGCTCGAACCTGATCGGCTCCTCCGGCAAGGGCCAGGAGTACTTCCTGCGCCACCTGCTCGGCACCGAGAAGGACGCCGTGATGGCCGAGGAGGCCGAGCCGCCCGCGTCCTTCCCCGACGAGGGGGAGGCGCCGCGGGGCAAGCTCGACCTGATGATCAACGTCGACTTCCGGATGACGACGACGAGCATCTACTCCGACGTCGTGCTGCCCGCGGCCACCTGGTACGAGAAGTACGACCTTTCGATGACGGACATGCATCCGTTCCTGCATTCGTTCAACCAGGCGGTGCCGCCGCCGTGGGAGTGCCGGTCGGACTGGGACGCCTTCAAGGCCATCTCGGTCGCGTTCTCCCGCCTGGCCGCCGAGCACCTCGGGACGCGGCGGGACCTCGTCGCCACCCCGATCGCCCACGACAGCCCCGGGGAGCTCGCCCAGCCCGGCGGGAAGGTGCGCGACTGGCGCGCGGGAGACTGCCGGGCGGTCCCCGGCGTGAGCCTCCCGAACCTGCAGATCGTCGAGCGCGACTTCGCCGCGGTGGCCGAGCAGTTCGTCTCGCTCGGGCCGCTCATGGAGGAGCTCGGCAGCACCGTCAAGAGCGCGACCTGGAAGCCCGTGAAGGCGGTCGCCTGGCTTGGCGAGAAGAACGGGAGGCAGGCCAACGGGCGGCCCTCGCTCGAGGACCCGCGCCAGGTGGCCGAGGCGATGCTCGCCCTCTCCGGGGTCTCCAACGGGGAGATCGCGACCGCGGGCTTCCGCTCGCTGGAGGAGCGCTGCGGCGTGCCGCTGGCCGATCTGGCCGAGCGCTCGGAGGAGACCCGGATCACCTTCCAGGACACGCAGATCCAGCCGCGGCGGGTCATCACCTCGCCGGAGTGGTCGGGGATCGACGAGGAGGGGCGCTCGTACGCCGCCTTCACGATCAACGTCGAGCGCGACAAGCCGTGGCACACGCTCTCGGGCCGCATGCACTGCTACCTCGACCACGAATGGATCCTCGAGTACGGGGAGGGGCTGCCGGCCTACCGCCCGCCGCTGGACTTCCCGCGGATGCTCGAGGGCGGCCCGCTCCTGGGTGCCGACGGGGTACCGGAGATCCAGCTGCGCTACCTGACGCCGCACTCGAAGTGGTCGATCCACTCCGAGTACCAGGACAACCTGCACATGCTCACGCTCTTCCGCGGCGGCTCCGGCGTGTGGATGAACCCCGACGACGCGGCACTCATCGAGGTACGCGACGGGGATTGGATCGAGGCCTACAACCGCAACGGCGTCGTCTCTGCCCGCGCGGTCGTCTCCCACCGTGTCCCGCGCGGGGTCTGCATGCTCTACCACTCGAAGGACCGCAACCTGAACACGCCGCGCAGCGAGCTCAAGGGCACGCGCGGCGGCACGGAGAACTCGCTGACCACGATCACGATGAAGCCCACGCACATGATCGGGGCCTACGGCCAGCTCTCCTGGGGCCAGAACTACTACGGGCCCACCGGCTCCAATCGCGACTCGGTCGCGATCATCCGCAAGCGCACGACGGAGGTCGAGTACTGATGAAGGTTCGCGCGCAGATGTCGATGGTGATGAACCTCGACAAGTGCATCGGCTGCCACACCTGTTCGGTCACCTGCAAGCAGGTCTGGACCAACCGGCCCGGCACCGAGTACGTCTGGTTCAACAACGTCGAGACCAAGCCGGGCCTCGGCTACCCGAAGCGGTGGGAGGACCAGGAGCAGTACCGCGGCGGCTGGACGCTCGACCGCAAGGGCAAGCTGAAGCTCAAGGGCGGCGGCAAGATCAAGAAGCTCACCTCGATCTTCGCCAACCCCGACCTGCCGCTGATCGACGACTACTACGAGCCGTGGACCTACGACTTCGAGACCGTCGTCAACGCGCCGCTCTCGGACATCGATCCGGTCGCCCGGCCGCACTCCCAGCTCACCGGCAAGCCGACCGAGATCACGTGGGGGCCGAACTGGGACGAGGGCCTCGCCGGGAGCCAGGAGACGGCGATGGACGATCCGCTCCTGGCCGATATGCAGGAGCAGGTGCGCATGGCCTACGAGCAGGCGTTCATGTTCTTCCTGCCGCGGATCTGCGAGCACTGCCTGAACCCGTCGTGCGTGGCCTCCTGCCCCTCGGGCGCGATGTACAAGCGCGAGGAGGACGGGATCGTGCTGGTCGATCAGGACAAGTGCCGCGGCTGGCGCTTCTGCGTCTCGGGCTGTCCGTACAAGAAGGTCTACTTCAACCACTCGACCGGCAAGGCGGAGAAGTGCACGATGTGCTTCCCGCGTATCGAGCAGGGCCAGCCGACGATCTGCTCGGAGACCTGCGTCGGGCGCATCCGCTACCTCGGCCTCGTGCTCTACGACGCCGACCGGATCGAGGAGGCCGCCTCGGTGCCCGACGAGAAGGACCTGCTCGACAGCCAGATCTCCGTCTTCCTCGACCCGGACGACCCCGAGGTCATCGCGGCGGCCCGGGAAGAGGGCATCCCCGACGACTGGATGGAGCACGCCCGGCGCTCACCCGTCTACGACCTGGCGGTCCGCTGGCGCGTCGCCCTCCCGCTGCACCCGGAGTTCCGCACGATGCCGATGGTCTGGTACGTGCCGCCGCTCTCGCCCGTGGTCTCCACGCTCGAGCTGGACGGCTACGAGGCCGATCCGGACGACATCTTCGGGGCGATCGACAGCATGCGGATCCCGCAGCAGTACCTGGCCAACCTGCTGAGCGCGGGCGACGTCGGGGTCATCCGCGAGGTGCTTCACAAGCTGGGCGCGATGCGCGCATACATGCGCAAGAAAGAGGTCCTGGGTGAGCACGACGAGGAGATCGCGCCGCAGGTCGGGATGACGAGCGCCGAGCTCGAGCGGATGTACAAGCTGCTCGCGATCGCGAACTACGAGGATCGCTACGTGATCCCCCAGGCGCACACCGAGCAGGGCGCCGAGATGATGAAGGAGCAGGGCTCCTGCGGCCTCGACTTCGACGGTGGCCCCGGCAACTGCGGGGCGGTCGAGGCGAAGCCGGCGAGCTCCTCGCCGATCGTGCCCTCCGCCGACGACGACGGGTTCGACCTGATCAAGATCCTCCAGGGAGGGAAGCGATGATCCGCGTCTGGAAGAGCGCCCGCCGCGCCCCGGCCGCCGCCCCGCCCTACGCGCTGCTCTCCTACCTGATGCGCTACCCCGAGGACGGGCTCGAGCTCGCGGCCGCCGAGGTCGCCGCGCTGCCGGACGGGGAGCCGCGCGAGGCGCTCGAGCGCTTCCTCGCGGCGAGCGGCGAGGACGTCGATTCGCAGGTGCGCTACGTGGCGACCTTCGACATGAAGCGCTCGGTCACGCCGCACCTGACCTACTACGAGCACGGCGACACGCGCCGCCGGGGCGTCGCCCTGCTGCGGCTCAAGCGCCTGTTCCGCGAAGCCGGGCTGCCGGTCGCCGACGGCGAGCTGCCCGATCACCTCGCGGTGATCCTCGCCTTCGCCGCGCTCGCGCCCGACGGGTACGGCGAGGCGGTCCTGGCCGAGCACCGGCCGGCGCTCGAGCTGCTGCGCGGCGCGCTGCACCGTTCCGAGAGCCCGTACGCGCACGTGCTCGATGCGCTCGTGGCCGGCCTGCCGGCACTCAAGAGCGAGGAGCACGAGGAGCTCGTGAAGATGGCCGCGGACGGCCCGCCCGACGAGGACGTCGGCCTCGAGCCCTTCGGCCCGCCCGAGGCGATGCCGACGGGGGCACGGCGATGAGCGCGGGCGCGGTCTTCCTCTGGGTCATTCTGCCGTACGTCGCGATAGCGACCTTCCTGGTCGGGCACTGGTGGCGCTACCGCACCGGGCAGTTCGGCTGGACGAGCGGCTCGACGCAGCTGATGGAACGCAAGATCCTCGGCTGGGCGAGCCCGATGTTCCATTACGGAGCGCTCGCCGCGGTCGGCGGCCACGTGATCGGCCTGATGGTGCCCGTGGCCTTCACCGATGCGGTCGGGATGAAGGAGAACACCTACCGCTGGTTCGCGGCGATCGCGGGGGCGGTCGCGGGCGCGGTCTGCGTGATCGGCCTGTGCGGCCTGATCTACCGGCGCGCGACCAACGCGCGGGTGCGCCGCACCACCTCCCGCACCGATCTGGTCGTCTACGCCCTCATCGCCGCCCTCATCGGCCTCGGGGTCTGGATGACCTTCGCGATCAACCTGCTGACGAGCTCGCCGTACGACTACCGCTCGTCGATGTCGCTGTGGTGGCGCTCGCTCTTCACGCTGCGCCCGAACATCTCGGCGGCGACCGGAGCGAACACCGTCTACCAGGTACACGCGATCCTGGCCTGGGGCTTCTGGGCGCTGTTCCCGTTCAGCCGCCTGGTGCACGCCTGGTCGATGCCGCTCCAGTACATCGGCCGCCCGTGGATCCTCTACCGCAGCCGGTACGCGCAGGCGGGCAGGGGGCGCTGATGGCCTCCTCGACGGTCGCCGCCGCGACCGTCCGGCCGGACGCCGCCGTCGCCGAACAGGAAGGAGCGGGGCGCAACCTGGCGCTCGCCACGTTCGCCTTCACGGTCTGCTTCTTCGCCTGGAGCCTGATCGGGCCGCTCTCCCCGGAGCTGCAGAAGCAGCTCGCGCTCTCCGACGTGGAGACCTCTGCGATGGTCGCCGTCCCGGTCCTGCTCGGCTCGATCATGCGGGTGCCGCTCGGGCTGTTCGCCGACCTGTTCGGCGCCCGGCGCGTCTTCACCGCGCTGATGGCCTTCAGCATCCTGCCCACCGCCGCCCTCGCGATCTGGCACGACTCGCTGACGAGCATCGTGGCGCTCGGGCTTCTGCTCGGCGTCGCGGGCGCGTCCTTCGCGGTCGGCGTGGTCCACGTCAACGGGTGGTACGGGCCCCGGCGGCGCGGGTTCGCCCTCGGCGTCTACGGCATGGGCATGGGCGGCACCGTCATCGCGGCGGTCTCCGCGCCGCGGATCTCCGACGCTCGCGGCCTGGCCGCGCCGTTCTGGCTGGCCACCGGCCTGCTGGTCCTGGCGACGGTCGTGTTCGCGGCGCTGGCCCGTGACGCGGCACCACCCGCTCCGCGAACGGGCCCGGTGCGGATGCTCGCACCGCTCACCGTCTTCCGCAGTTCTGCGCGCGCGTGGGCGCTGACGCTCTTCTACTTCGTCGCCTTCGGCGGCTTCGTGGCGATGTTCCTCTACCTGCCCAAGCTGCTCACGGGCGTCCACGACCTGAGCAAGACCGACGCCGGAGGGCGCGCGGCCGGCTTCGCCCTGCTCGCCGTCATCGCTCGCCCCGTCGGCGGGTGGCTCGCCGACCGCATCCCTCCCCAACGTGTGCTGCGCGTCTCCTTCAGCGCAACCGCGGTGCTTGCCGTCCTGCTGGCCTTCAGCTACGAGCAGATGGTCCCGCTGACCATCGAGTGCCTCTTGCTCGCGATCTTTCTCGGTCTGGGCACCGGTGCCGTCTTCAAGCTCGTGGCGCACTGGTTCCCAGGAGAAGTCGGTGCCGTCACCGGCGTCGTGGGAGCCGCCGGCGGCCTCGGCGGCTTCTTCCCCCCGCTCATCATGGGGATCGTGAAGTCCGCCACCGGCAGCTACACGCTCGGCTTCCTGCTCATGGCGCTCGTCGCCGTCGCCGCCCTGATCGTCGCCACCCGCGTCACCGACCCCGCAGCCACCGCATGATGTACGCCGTGGCGATCTTCAGGATGGAGCACGCGATGTCGCTCGGCTTCCTGGACACCATCCCCCATGTGTTCCTCTGGACGGCGCTGGTGGCCTGGCTGCTGACCTTTGTCGGCATGGTCCGCAGCATTGCGGCAGGCCTCAGCCCAACGTCATAGGAGACAGCGGTCTCGGCCGGGCCCACGCGACAGCCGTGGGTGGCGCGGTGCAACCGGCGCCTCGTGATCCTGCTGCCTGCGGGCAACAGAGGCTCAGCGTGGATCCGGCGTCAAGCCGTGCGCCGAGCATCCGACGACAGGGGCGTGCCGCCGATCAAGACCGAGCCCGTCGACCGCCAACGGGCATTCGACATCCAGGAGCTGTTCTTCAGCGCCACGAACAAGAAGGGCGTGATCCGCTCCGGCAACGACGTCTTCCTGCGCGTCAGCGGACTCGAGCGCTCCGAGCTCGTCGGCCACGCCCACAACGTCGTGCGCCATCCGGACATGCCGCGCGCGGTCTTTCAGCTGTTCTGGGACTACCTGAAGGCCGACAAGCCGATCGCCTCGTACGTCAAGAACATCGCCTCCGACGGCACCTACTACTGGGTGATGGCCAGCGCCGTCTCCGTCGGGGACGGCTACGTCTCGATCCGCGTCAAGCCGACGAGCCGGTTCTTCGACCAGGCGCGGGAGATGTACGCCGACGTCCGGGCCGTCGAGCGGCGCGTCGAGGGAGGCGACCCGAAACGCCGCAAAGCGGCGATCCAGGCCGGCAGCGGGCGCCTCCTCGAGCTGCTGCGTGCGGCGGGCTTCGCCGACTATGACGCCTTCATGCACGCCGCCCTCCCGGCCGAGGTCACCGCGCGCGACGCCATCCTGGGCACCCCGGCGCATGTGCGCCTGGTCGAGACTCCGCCGGGGGCCCGCCAGGAGCTTGCGCAGATCGTCGGCGAGACCGCCAGCGGGCATGGGCACCTGGACACGCTCGTGCAGAACCTGGCCGAATACGCCGCACTGAGCTCGCAACTGGCGA
>JACDAP010000469.1 GCA_013695395.1 Solirubrobacterales bacterium | reverse complement strand
GTCGCCGGATGGTCGCTCGCAGACCTGTGGCGCGTTGCACGGCGCGATGGGGCTCCCACCCGCCGGGCTCGGGGGGCAGGCTCGCGTGTCGGCGATCGAGCGCTGCAGCTGGGATTTCTCATCAGCGCTGATGACCAGCTCATCCGGTCGCAAGCGCTTACCGTCGAAGACGCGGGCGTAGCTCCTGGCCAGCACCGGCACCGACGCCGTCGTCGTGGGCGTTGCCGGGACCGTCCACGGTGCGAGCGTCTGGCGTGAGCTCGAGCTCCTCGTCGACGTCGGATTGGCGCTGCTGGAGGCGCTCCGGTGCGCCACCTCCGCTCCTGCGTCGGTCTTCGGCCTGCCCGACCGGGGGCGTATCGCCGCCGAGCTGCGGGCCGATTTCGTGCTCTTAGACGGCGACCTCACCACGGACCTCGCCGCGCTTTGGGACGTCGTTGGCGTTGAACGCAGCCGGCGTCGGCTCGACAAGGGGCGTTAGCGCCGCTGCACCGCGGCGCCGATCTCCGCAGCGGCCGCCACGAGGCGCGGTGCCTGCGCGGTGAGGTCGCCGACCATGCGCGCGCTGACGCCGGTCATCGAAAGTCCAGCGATGACCTCGCCGTCGGCGGTGCCGCCGGCGTGGACCGGTACCGCGATGGCCGCGATTCCGGGCATGCTCTCCTCACGGTTGACCGCATACCCGTGATCGCGGATCGAGGACAGGTCCGCGAGGATCGCGCGACGGCTCGTGACCGTGTGCTGCGTGAAGCGCTCGAGTTTCTGCTGCTGCAGGATCTCGTCGGCGTCCGCCGGCGACATCGACGCGAGGAACACCTTGCCGATGCTGGTGGCGTGCAGCGGCCGCGGCTCGCCCAGCGGGGCGACGTAGCGGATCATCTGCGGCGCCTCGATCTGCTCGATGTAGACGACGCTGGGGCCCTGACGGACGCCGAGGATGGCCGTTTCGCCGAGGTCGTCCACGAGACGCTGCATCGTCGGGCGGGCTACGCGCGGGAGCTCGAACCGCTGGGGAAGCCGGCCGAGCAGCCGAAGGAGCCGCGGGCCGAGCGCGAAGGCCCCGCGGTGGTCGCGGGCGAGGTAGCCCTCGTCCGCCAGCGTGCGCGTCAGGGCATGGGCCGAGCTCTTCGGCAGGTCGACCTGGCGGGCGAGCTCGGACAGGGTGACCGGTGCCTCAGCGGAGGCGATGTGCTCGATCAACTCGAGGGCTCGCTTGGCTGCGCGATGCCCGCCGGGCGCGTTGTGGTCAGGGGTTTCCATAGTCAGTGGTGGGCTCGGATGGCGCACTCGCGCCCCTCGACGCGCGGCGCTGATGCTCGTTTCGTAGCGGGCGGCCCTCCGGCCTGCCGGCCGCAGCGTATCCCGCTCGGCCAATCCGAGAGAAGCCCGGGAGCCTCGCCTTTACCGCGGCCGTTTCAACTATGGTCTAAATGAGGATCACGTGTACG
The DNA here is from genome assembly GCA_013695395.1 of Solirubrobacterales bacterium. Classification (GTDB taxonomy): domain Bacteria; phylum Actinomycetota; class Thermoleophilia; order Solirubrobacterales; family Solirubrobacteraceae; genus Paraconexibacter. The sequence goes on along the minus strand of JACDAP010000469.1, from coordinate 3,437 downwards.
GTATTGTGAACGCCCTCGGACCGAAGGACCACTCCATGACCCTGGCGCAGACTGACGAGACGCTCGACCTCATCGCCGATGTCGCATCCTCCTTCGCTCGCCGCGAACCGTCACGGGTGCGCGCCCTGCGCGACGACGGCGGTCACGTCGATCGGCAGATGTGGACGAGGCTCGCGGACAACGGTTGGCTCGGAATCCTGATCCCCGGGGACCTCGGCGGGGCGGGACTGGGTGTCGAAGCACTCACGGTCGTCGCACGTCGTCTCGGGGCTGCTGGGTTCCCCGAGCCGTTCGTAGCGGCCGGGGTGCTCGCGCCGCTGCTGCTCGTGGGCGCCGTCGACGGGGACGCCGAAACGCGCCTCACCGACGTGCTCGACGGCACGACCGTCGTCGGCTTCGGCCACGCCGGCGACGTCGCCGAGGTCGATGGGCGCCTGACCGGCACCAGCCGCTTCACCGGGGTGGAAGGTGCCGACGCCTACATCGTCGCGGCCGGCTCGCCCGGATCACGCCGCCTGTTCTGGGTGACCGCGAGCGCTGCCGGGCTCACCGTCGAGACCGAGCTGGCCGCCGACGGCACCCGGTCGGCGATGCTGACGCTCGACGGTGTCGACGGCCTGCTGCTGCACACGGATGCGGAGCCGCTGATCGCCGACGCGCTCGCGCTCGCTCGCGTCGCGCTCGCCGCCGAGCTCGTCGGGAACATGGACACGATGCTCGAGCTGACCCTCGAACATCTGGGACAGCGCCGGCAGTTCGGCCGCCCCATCGGAGCGTTCCAGGCCCTCCAGCACCGTGCCGTCGACGCGTGGATCCAGCGCGAGCTCGCCGACGCCGCGCTCGAAGCCGCCGTGCGCACGCTCTCCGAACCGTCCAAGGACGACCGCGCTCGTGACGCGGCCGCGAGCAGCGCCAAGGCTGCCGCCGCCCATGCCGCCGGCATCCTCGTGAAGGCGGCCGTCCAGCTGCACGGCGCGATCGGCTACACCGATGAGTACGAGGTCGGGTTGTACGTCAACCGCGCCCTGACGCTCGCCCCCTACCTCGGCAACGCGGACGAGCACACGCGACGGCTGGCCGAGCTCTCGGTCGCCGAGGCAGCTGCCCAGCAGCGGGTCGCCGACCCCTCGCTCGCGGTCCCGGCCGCAGCGGAGTTGGATGCGCTGTCCGACGAGGAGTTTCGCCGGGTCGTTCGCGCCGACATCGAGGCGAACTACCCGCCGGCGCTGCGCTACGCGCCCCGCCGGCTCTTCTGGGACGAACAGCAGGAGTGGATCGACCATCTCATCGCCCGCGGGTGGGTGGCACCGGGCTGGCCGGTGGAGCACGGGGGCATGGGCCTCGGCCCGCTGAAGCAGATCATCTTCTGGGAGGAGCACGAGCGGTGGGGCGCAGCGCTCTATCGCGAGCACGGCGTGGTGCAGGTCGGGCCGATGCTCATGAAGCACGGCACCACCGAGCAACTCGACCGCTGGCTGCCCCCGATCCTCACCGGCGAGCACCATTGGTGCCAGGGGTACTCCGAGTCGGAGGCGGGCAGCGACCTCGCGAGCCTGCGGACACGCGCAGTCCGGGAGGGCGACCACTACGTCGTCGACGGTCAGAAGATCTGGACGACGCTCGCGCAGGCGGCGACCCACATCTACTTCCTCGCGCGCACCGACCCCGCGGCTAAGAAGCAACAGGGCATCAGCTTCCTGCTCGCGCCGATCGACACCCCAGGCATCACCGTCCGCCCGATCCGTGACATCGCCGGGCACGACGAGCTGTGCGAGGTCTTCTTCGACGGCGTGCGGGTCCCCGTCGAGAACCTGGTGGGCGCCGAGAACCACGGCTGGACGATCGCGAAGTCGCTGCTCGGCCACGAGCGCATCACCATCGGCAGCCCCAGCGCCGCCGAGTACGGCCTGGAGGTCCTCCGCAGGGTCTCCCGCGCGGCCGGGGTGGACGGCGACAGCGTCTTCCGGGCTCGATACGCGGTGCTGCACCGCGACGTCGTCTTGCTGCGCGATGCCTACCATCGCTACAAGGAGATGCTCGCGCGGGGTCAGGAGATCGGGCCCGACGTGTCGCTGCTGAAGATCGTCGCGACCGAGACGTTCCAGCGGATCGCCGAGCTGACGATCGACACCGCCGGGGACGCGGGGGGCTTCGTCGGCGCCGACGTGCAGGTGGGCGACGCCTCGGTCGACGTCCTCACCTCCTTCTACCGGTCGCTCCCGATGACGATCTACGGCGGCTCGAACGAGATCCAGCGCGGAATCATCGCGACCGCCGTCCTCGGACTTCCGCGCGGTTGACGATGCCGGGGATGCTCCACGGCATGCGGGTGGTGGAGCTCTCGCAATTGATCGCCGCCCCGCTCTGCGGCCTGACGCTCGGCGACTGGGGCGCCGAGGTCGTCAAGGTCGAGACACCGGACGGGGACTACACCCGGCATCTGCCCCCGCGGCTGCCCTCAGGCGAGAGTGCCTACTTCCAGATGCTCAACCGCGGCAAGCGCGGCGTGTGCGCCGACCTGCGCACCGCGGTCGGACGCGACGCGGTCAGCGCGCTCGTCGAGACCGCGGACGTCGTCGTGGAGAGCCTCGGCGAGGGCAGCCACCACCTCGGCATCGACCCGGAGGAGCTCTGTGAGCGCCGGCCCGCGCTCGTCTGGTGCTCGATCACCGGCCTGGGGCGTGGGCAGGGCGGACGCGCGATCGACCCGAGCCTCCAGGCAGCGATGGGAATGATGGCGCTGACCGGCACGCCGGCCGGCGCGCCGACCCGGTTACCCGTCCCTCTCATCGACTTCATGACCGGCATGTACGCCGCTCAGTCGGTGCTCGCCGCGCTGTACCGAGTGGCGCGAGGAGGGGAGGGCGCCGTCCTGGACTGCGCCATGCTCGACGCCGCCGCGACGCTGGCGAGCTCGTCGGGCGTCCACGCCCTGTCCGGGGGTGAGCCACTGCGCCGCATGGGGTCTCAGAACCCCTGGTACGTCCCGGCGGACAACTTCCGGGCGGCGGACGGCCGGTGGGTGCAGGTGATGGCCATCAGCGAGCATCACTGGCGCGTGCTTGCCCGCGCGCTCGGGCATCCCGAGTGGATCGACGCGCCCGGCTTCGAGGACAACGCCGCCCGCGTCGCCAACCGGGAGGCGGTGCATGGGTCGATCGCCGACGTGATTGCGACCGAACGCGCCGATCACTGGGCGACGGCCATCACGGCGGCCGGGGGGTTCTGCCAGCAGATCCTGGAGATCGAGGAGGCGTGGGCCGAGCCCACGTTGGCCGCACGCGGGCTGGTCGCCCGGCTCGATCTGAGCGGGGCCGAGAGTCAACCGCTTCCCACCGTGTCGCTGGCCCGCGACCGCGCCGGCCGTGCGGCAGAGCCGACGCCGGCGCCGCGGCTCGGCGAGCACTCCACCGAGCTTGCCGAGGAGGTCGGCCTCG
>JACDAP010000217.1 GCA_013695395.1 Solirubrobacterales bacterium | reverse complement strand
GGCGTGCGGCGCGGCGCCGCCGCTCGTTGCCCTGCGCACCTGCGACCCCCGCGGCACGCGCCTGCCGGATCATCGGGGCGGCGACCTCGACCGGATCCGCGGAACGCAGGAAGCCGAGCTGGACGAGCGTGTCGGCCGCCTCGGCGGCGCGCGCGGTAGGAAGCCCTGCGACCTGGGAGACGACAGACGACCCAGAGAGGCGTGCCGTCGGCCAGGAGCGTCGCGGCGTCGGCGACGCCCACGCAGTCGGCCCCCGCCCCGTCGAGGAGGACCTCCCATCGCGCGGCGAGCGCCTCCACGAGCGGGGCGAGGAGAAGGTCGAGCGCGCCCACCCGCGGATCGGCGGCCTCGGCGAGCACGGCCACCACCTCGGTGAGGAGCTGGGCGCTGCCGCCGGTCAGCTCCACGCAGGCCTCGGCGAGGGCCTCGGCGGGCGGCGCTCCCACGATCCTCCGCTGGAGCAGCGTGGACACGGCGCCGACGTCCAGCGGCCCGAGCGTGAGCACCGTGGTCGAGGACCGGGCCCGCAGTGCGGCCATGGCCGCCGGATCGGCCAGCGCGGTCCCGGCGCGCAGCGCGAGAACCACGAGCCCGTCCACGGGGAAGGCGCGCACACCGTCCCCGTCGAGCGCGGCCGCCTCGTCCACGCAGAGCACCACCCGAGGGACGGCCTCGGGCGGCCGATCGGGCGGCAGGACGCCGAACGGCCACCGCACCGTCGGCCGGCCGAGCTCGGATGCGCGCCCCGCGACGTAGTCGAGAAGCGCGTCGGCGCCCGATCCCTCCGGCCCCTCGAGGATCACCGTGCCGGGACCCTCACGCTCGAGGGCCGCCTCGAGCGCGGCCAGCTCACCGTCCCGGCCCTCGGGCCGAACGAGGACGGATCGAGGTGACGGAAGGGTCACGACGACGCCAAGCCTACCGAGGCACGGTGCGGACCCCGGTGCGGAGACGGACCGAAATCCGGGAGCTCGATCACCTTCGTTGCCACCCCCTGGACGAATGGCGCGCTCCGGGGCGTGAAGATGACGTTACCGTCGCCGCCATGTCCCACCGCCTCCTCCCCGCGGCCCTCGCCGCCATAGCGCTGCTGCTGGCCCCGGGGGCGGCCACCGCGAAGCGCGTTCCCTCCGGCCCGGCCGGCGCCGCCTTCTACACGACGCCGAAGCCGCTCGGCGGCAAACGCCACGGCGACCTGCTCCGAGCCCGCCGGCTCACGGGCGCCGCCGCGTTGCCCGGCGCCCGCCGCACCGACCTCCTGCTCTACAGGGGCACCGGCGTGGACGGGAAGCCCGTAGCGATCTCCGGGGCGCTCTCGATTCCGAAGGGCAAGGCCCCGCGCGGCGGCTGGCCGGTCATCTCCTACGCCCACGGGACAACCGGCCTGGCCGACCAGTGCGCGCCGACCCGTGACGGCAGCTCGCCGCTGACCGCATACGTCTACCCGACGCTGACGAGCTGGCTGAAGCGGGGCTGGGCCGTGGTGCGAACCGACTATGAGGGACTCGGCACGGCCGGTGTGCACCCGTACCTCGTGGGGACCTCGGAGGGTCGGGCGGTGCTGGATGTCGTGCGGGCCGCCCGCCAGCGCGACCGGCGCCTCTCGACGCGTCGCGTGATCCTCGCCGGGCACTCCCAGGGCGGCCACGCCGCGCTGTGGGCGGCGGCACTCGCGCCGTCATACACCCGCGACCTGCGCGTCAAAGGCACCGTGGCCTTCGCGCCCGCCTCGCACACCGGCAAGCAGGGCGCGCTCATATCGGCGCTGAAGGACCCGAGCGGGCTGACCGGCCTGGCCGCCTCGATCCTCGCCGGGGTGGAGGTGCAGCGACCGGCGCTCGACGTCGCGGGCAAGCTCACCGACCGGGCCCGGGCGCTCTACCCGCAGGTGGCCACGCGTTGCCTGCCGGACCTGCTCGGGACGAGCTCGTTCGGCGGCCTGGCCCCAGCCGACCTCCTGCGCCCCGACGCCGACCTCGCGCCGGTGCTCAAGGCGCTCAACGAGAACGACCCCGAGACGCTCAAGATCAAGACGCCGCTCCGCGTGGAGCAGGGGCTTATGGACACCACGGTCTTCCCGTCGTTCACGAAGGACCTCGTGACAGCGCTCCGGGGCCGGAAGGCGACGATCGACTTCGTCGAGCGGGACGGGGTGGACCACGGTGCGATCGTCATCGACGGCGCAAAGGCCTCGACGAGCTGGATCGCAAAGCGCCTGAGGTAGCCGCCGGGATTCGTCTCTGAGCAGGGATTTCGTCCCATCCTGCGAAGCTGTGCGGGATGGGACGGACCCCCGCTTGCACGCAGCTCGCCCTCGTCGGGCCGGGCAGCGAGCTGCAGCTCACCCTCGACGGCCGGGCCGTCCCCCACGAGGTCGTGGTGGCGGAGAGCGCTCAGCCGACCGAGAGCCGGACGATCCGGTCGTCCTCCTCGACCGGATCTCCGCGTCCGTCGCGGTTGGAGGTCGTCACCCAGAGCGAGCCGTCAGGCGCTGCCGCCGGGGAGCGCAGCCGACCGTAGGTGCCGTCGAGGAGCTTCTCCGGCGCGCCCGTGCGGGTGCCGTCGAGCGGGATCCGCCAGAGCCGCCGGCCCGCGAGCGCGCCGACGTAGAGGTCGGAGCCGATGATCGCCGCGCCGCTCGGCGAGGACTCCGACGTCTCCCAGGTGACCTTCGGAGCGACGAACCGGCCACCGCCGTCGCCCGGGCCCTCCACCTCCGGCCAGCCGTAGTTCTTCCCGGCCTCGATCAGGTTGACCTCGTCGAAGGTGTTCTGCCCGAACTCGGGCGCCCAGAGCCGGCCGCCCGAGTCCCAGGCGAGGCCTTGCACGTTGCGGTGGCCGAGCGAGTAGACCAGGGAGCCGGGGAACGGGTTGTCCGCAGGGACCGAGCCGTCGGGCTCGACGCGCAGGATCTTCCCGTTCAGGCTCTCCCGGTCCTGGGCGCTCCCGGTGTCGCCGGCGTCCCCGGTGCTCACGTAGAGCTTCTCGTCCGGTCCGAAAGCGATCCGGCCGCCGTTGTGGATGCCCGCGGCGTCGATGCCGTCGAGCACCACCTCGGGCTCGCCGCCGAGCTCGAAGCGGACCACCCGGTTGTCGCCGGCGCCCGCCGAGGTGAAGTAGGCGTAGACGAGGTTGTCCTGGTCGTAGGTCGGCGAGACGGCGAGGCCGAGCAGCCCGCCCTCGCCCTGCCCGGTGGCGACGTCCGGGACGGTCATGATCTCCTCCTCACGGCCGTCGGCGCTGATCCGGAGGATCTTGCCGGTCGTCCGCTCGGAGACGAGCGCGTCGCCGTCGGGGAGGAAGGCGAGCCCCCACGGGACCTCGAGGCCGGTGACGAGCACCTCGTCCTGGCCGGCCGCCTGGTCGGTCGTCCCGGGCCCTGCCGGTGCCTCGGCCGTCGGGGTGGGCGGCGCGGCCGACTCCTCGCTCCCGCAGGCGGCCAGGCCTCCCGCCAGCAGCGTCAGGGACAGGAGGGCAGCGCGGCGGAGCATCCGTCGCACGCTAGAGCGGCGACCTAAGAGCAGCCTTGCGATGCTCGTGGGGTGATCCGTCCGCCGACCGCCAGTGAGATCCCGGCGCTGCGCCGGATCGAGGCCGCCGCGGGGACCGCGTTCACCGCGGTCGGGCTCCCGGAGGTCGCCGCCGAGGAGCCGCCGCCGCTCGTGCACCTCGAGGCTTTCCGGGTCGGCGGCCGGGCCTGGGTGGCCTGCGACGCTCGCGACCGCCCGGTCGGCTATCTCGTCGTGCTGGTGCTCGACGAACGCGCCCACGTGGAGCAGGTCTCGGTCGACCCGGCGCACCGCGGCCACCGCCACGGTGCGGCGCTGATCGACCACGTGGAGAACTGGGCCCGGCGTGAGGGGCTGGCCGGGCTGTCCCTGACGACGTTCCGCGACGTGCCGTGGAACGCCCCCTACTGCACGCGGCTCGGCTTCACGGTGCTCCCTGTTCCCGGTCCCGAACTGCGCTCGGTGATCGCCGCCGAGGCGCGCGGGCTCCCCACCGACGCGCCGCGGGTGGCGATGGTGCGCAGCGGCTGACCCGTCGCCGGGCGCCGCTCGGCCTTGAGAGCGGATGAGCACCCGACAGGTGGGCGCGTATCCGCGCTCACCACGCGGCAGACGCTGAGAGCGGATGGGCGTCCACCCTTCGGGCGCGGATCCGCTCTCACCAACCTCGACAGGGGTCGACGGGCCGGTCGCGGACCACCTCACGCCGCCACCCACTCCATCAGCAGCCCGTCCCGCCAGCCGCGCTCGGGGTGGCGCCAGCAGCGCCGCATCACGCCGATCCGCCGGAACCCGACCCCCTGGTAGCAGGCGATCGCGGCGTGGTTGTCGACCTCGGGATCGATCGTGAGGCGATGATGGCCGCGGACCTCGACGAGCTCGCGCATGAGCGTGCGCAGGGCGTCGGTGCCGAGCCCGCGCCGGTGCATCGCGGGGTCGAGGAAGAGGTCGATGCCCGCGTGGCGGGCGTCCGGCTCGGGCTCCTCGAACGCCTGGATGAGCCCGGCGACCGCTTCTTCGTGCTCGATGACCCAGACGGTGGTCTCCGGCTCGTCCTCGAACGGGAACGCGGCACCGGGCGGGCCCCACCAGTGCGCCACCTCGGGCGCGGCATGGATACGGCGCAGCTCCTCCGAGTCGGTCGGCCTGGGCGGGCGCAGGATGACCCGCGCACCGCGAAGCACCCGGTGGCGGGCGGCGTGCGGCGGGGCCCCCGCCGGCGCAGGCCGACGTTGCAGCTCGTCGCCTTCCGGATCCGCGCTCATGTCGCGAGCGCCCCGATCACCTCGCGCCACCACGAGATCTCCGCTGCGTCGGTCGCCCGGCCCAGGCGCCGGCGCGCCGCCCGCTGCACCGCGAAGGCCGAGCCGGCCGCGACACTCGTGCCCACGAACGCGTAGCGCCCGTCCTCCAGCACCACGACCGAGCCCGGCTTGTCGCGCCGGGTGCGCAGCCGATCCACGACGAGGACGGGCCCCACGGCCTGCGGGTTGGAGGCGTCGCCGTCGGCCTCCTTCCACGGGCGCTCGGAGAAGATCAGCGAGGTGCGCCGCGGGCGCGGGCGCTCGGCGACCTCGAGCGGCCCGCTGCGCCACCGCTCCAGGAGCGCCCTGAACTCGACGGCGACCTCCTGGCGGACGAGCACGTGCAGCCGGTCGCCCTCCATCACGCGGGTCGAGCCGCGGGGCGGGATCGCCTCCTCGCCGCGGATGATCACGTTCAAGAGGGCGGCACGCGGCATCTGGAGCTCGCGGACCATCCGGCCCACCGCCGCGTCCCCGTCGCGCACCCCGAACTCGATCACCTCCGCGCCGAGCCGCCGCGTCGACTCCTGGTCGGTCAGGACCGCCGGGAGCGTCGCCTCGTTCGTGGTCACGCCGAGCCGGGCGGCGACCACTTCGAAGGTCGTGCCCTGCATCACCGTCGAGACGAGCACCGCGAAGAAGACCACGTTGAAGAACAGCAGGCTCCCGTCGAGCCCCTCGATGAGCGGGAAGGTCGCGAGCACCACCGGCACGCCGCCGCGCAGCCCCGCCCAGGACAGCGCGACGCGCTCGCGGCCGCTGAAGCGGCAGCCGAGCGTCCCGATGACCACCCCGACCGGGCGGGCGACCGCGAGCAGCAGGACGGTGATCGCGAGGCTCTCGAGGGCTACCCCGGGCAGCTGCGAGGGGAAGACAAGCAGGCCGAGCGTGACGAACAGGACGATCTGCGCGACCCAGGCCAACCCGTCGTGGAACGTCTGGACCGTCCGCGCGGCCGGGGAGTTCGTCGAGCCGATCGCGAGGCCCGTCAGGTAGACCGCAAGGAATCCCGAGCCGCCGAGCACCTGGCCGGCACCGAACGCGGTCGCCGCCGCGGCGATCGAGGCGACCGGGTAGAGCCCAGCGGTGGAGAGCGACACGTTCCGCAG
>JACDAP010000209.1 GCA_013695395.1 Solirubrobacterales bacterium | reverse complement strand
GCGCCATCCGGATCGCGCCGTCGAGGCGCACCACGGTGCCGTTGAGCATCTGGTTCTCGATCATCTGCTGGGCGAGCTGGGCGTACTCGTCCGGCGAGCCGAGTCGGGGCGGGAACGGCACCGACTTGCCGAGCGATTCCCGCGCCTCCTCGGGGAGGGCGGCGAGCAGCGGCGTGTCGAAGAGCCCCGGGGCAATCGTGTTCACGCGGATGCCGTACTGCGCGAGGTCGCGAGCGACCGGCAGGGTCATCCCGACGATCGCGCCCTTGGAGGCCGCGTAGGCGACCTGGCCGATCTGTCCATCGTAGGCGGCGACCGAGGCGGTGCCGAGGAGCACGCCACGCTCGGCCTGCTCATCGGGCTCGTTCCCGATCATCGCCGCGGCGGCCAGGCGCCAGGCGTTGAAGGTGCCGATGAGGTTGATATCCATGATCGTCTGAAAGGGCATCAGCGGGTGCGGCCCCTTGGCGTTCGCCGTCTTCTGCGCCCAGCCGGTCCCGGCGCAGACCACGCAGATCCGCAGCCCGCCGTCGAGACCCGCGGCGAGGTCCACGGCGGCCTGCACCTGCTCCTCCTCGCGGACGTCCGCCAGGATCCACTGCGCCCCGAGTTCGGCCGCGAGCGCCTCGCCCTTCTCGGCGTTGATGTCGGTGATCGTGAGCGCGGCGCCCTGCCCGGCCAGGCGCCGGGAGGTCGCCTCCCCGAGCCCGGAGGCACCGCCGACGACCAGAGCTGAACTCGATTCAATCTTCATGCGCCGGACCCTACCGGGGTGCGTCGCGCGTCAGACCGCCGATCCGTCTGCCTCGCCCGGGTGCTCGCCGCAGGCGACGCATACCTGGCATTCTTCGTAGCGCATCCTACGACGGTCCGGCACATCGTCCTCCGCGATCTGAGGACAATTACAAGGAGTGGTAATGGGGGACCGAGCGATACGTGCGGCTGCGCTTCAGATCGAGGCGGAGGTCGGGAACCTCGACCACAACCTCGAGATGTGTGAGCGTGAGGCGGACTCGGCCGCAGCGGCAGGGGCGGAGTGGATCGTGCTGCCCGAATTCTTCTCCAGTGGAGTGGCGTATCGCCCGGAACTCGCGCAATCAGCCCCGCCGCCGGACGGGGCACCGACACAGCTGCTGCGAGATCTCGCACGGCGTCACGGCGCTCACGTCGGCGGTTCGACCCTCGTCCGCGACCGGGACGGCCACGTCCGCAACGCGTTCCTGCTGGCGGGCCCGGACGGCGAGCTTCTCGGACGACACGACAAGGATCTGCCCACGATGTGGGAGAACGCGCTGTACACCGGCGGCGGCGACCCCGGGCGCATCGAGGCCGACGGCCTCGTCGCCGGGGTGGCGCTCTGCTGGGAGCTGATGCGCACGCAGACGCTGGAGCGGCTCGGTGGTCGAGTGGACGTGGTGCTCTCCGGGTCAGGCTGGTGGAGCATCCCGCCCTGGCCCCCGCGCCCCTTGATGCGCTGGCATCAAGAGCGCAACAAGCAACGGGCACTGCGGGCGCCCGCGGCGTTTGCCGAAGCCGTAGGCGCCCCGGTCATCCACGCTGCCCACTCCGGGTCGTTCAACTGCCCGTTTCCGCTGACCGGAGTCGTCTATCACGGTCATTACCAGGGTGGCGCGATGGTGTGCTCGCCCGACGGGCGGACGCTCGCGTTCCGGGGCCGGGAAGAGGGGCCCGGATTCGCGCTCGCCGAGGTTGTCGTCGGCCGCCGGGCTGCGCAACCTGCGCCCGACCGCTTCTGGCTCCAGCGGCGTGGATCGGTCGCGGCGACCCTGTGGGCGGTCCAGAACATCCACGGCCGGCGCGAGTACCGGCGCACCCACGCTCAGCAGCCCCGTTCTTCAGGGTCGGCGGCGGAGGCGGGGAGCTCATGAGGACGCAGAACGTGCCGCCGTCGGCGTTGGTGTCGCTCGTGCGCCCATGAGCACCATCGTCGAACGGATCGGCCTGGAGCACCCGGTCGTGCAAGCGGGAATGGGCGGCGGCATAGCCGGGGCGCCCCTCGCAGGCGCGGTCTCGGCGGCAGGAGCCCTCGGGACCGTCGGGATC
>JACDAP010000197.1 GCA_013695395.1 Solirubrobacterales bacterium | reverse complement strand
GCGCACTCGGTACCTCGGCCTACGCGCCCTACCTCACCGACTGGCCCAGCGGCGGCGTCGTGGGCTTCCACGGCACCAACCAGCCCGGGCTGCTCCCCGGACGCGTCTCCCACGGATGCATCCGCCTGCGCAACAAGGACATCCTCCGCTTCTACCGCCTCGTCGGCGTAGGCACCCCCGTCACAATCCGATAACCACGACCCCGGCGGAGCTCACGAAGCTCGGCGGCGCCCACGTGGTGCTCGTCACCGTCCCCGACGCGATGACCCCCGCTCTGGGCGGCCCGCCTTCGACCGGATGATGAGCGGCGACGAGCACCTCACCCTCGCCGAGCCTGCCCTCGAAGCTGTGCACGTCCACGGTGCCCTCGGCGGCACGCCCGGAGGATGACCGCAACGGCCTGACGTGCGGCCACGGAGGGCCGGATGCCGACGGTAGGGTCCCGCCATGAGCGAGCTCTCCTACGCCCACGGCCTCGGAACGACCCCGCTTCTCGGCCAGACCATCGGGGCCTGCCTGCGGGCCGCCGCGGCGCGGCATTCCGAACGGGACGCGGTCGTCTCCTGCGGGCAGGAGCTCCGGCTCACCTACGCCGAGCTCGACGCGGCGGTCGACCGGCTGGCGACGGCGCTGCTCGCCCGCGGGATCGAGGCCGGTGACCGCGTCGGCGTCTGGGCGCCGAACTGCCTGGAGTGGATGCTCGTCCAGTACGCGACCGCCCGGATCGGGGCGATCCTCGTGAACGTCAACCCGGCCTACCGCACGCACGAGCTCGCCTACGCGCTCGAGCAGTCCGGAGTCCGCCTGCTCTTCAGCGCTCCGGACTTCAAGACGAGCGACTACCGTGCGATGGTCGAGGAGGTCCGCGGTGATCTGCCGGGTCTCGAGGACGTGACCTTCTTCGGCGATCGAGGATGGCAGGAGCTCGCCGTCACGCCCCCGGAGCCGGACGCCCTCACCGAGCGTGAGGCCGGTCTCGACCGCGACGACCCGATCAACATCCAGTACACGAGCGGCACCACGGGCTTCCCGAAGGGCGCCACGCTCACCCACCACAACATCCTCAACAACGGGTTCTCGGTCGGCGAGCTGTGCGGCTACACCGAGGCCGACCGGGTCTGCGTCCCGGTGCCCTTCTACCACTGTTTCGGCATGGTCATGGGGAACCTCGGAGCCCTCTCCCACGGGGCCTGCGTCGTGATCCCCGCCCCGGGCTTCGACCCGACCGCGACCCTCCGCGCGGTCGCCGCCGAGCGCTGCACCTCGCTCTACGGGGTGCCCACGATGTTCATCGCGATGCTCGCGGACGAGGGCTTCGAGGAGCATGACCTGACCTCCCTGCGCACCGGCATCATGGCCGGCTCGCCCTGCCCCTCGGAGACGATGCGCGAGGTCGTCGAGCGGATGCACATGGCGGAGGTCTCGATCGCCTACGGCATGACCGAGACCTCCCCGGTCTCCACGCAGACCCGCGCCGACGACCCGCTCGAGCGGCGCGTGAGCACCATCGGGCGGGTCGGCCCCCACCTCGAGGTCAAGGTGATCGACCCCGAGACCGGCCGCACCGTCGAGCGTGGCCGGACCGGTGAGCTCTGCACGCGCGGCTACTCGGTGATGCTCGGCTACTGGGAGCAGCCGGAGAAGACCGCGGAGGAGATCGACGCCGCCGGCTGGATGCACACCGGGGACCTCGCGACGATGGACGACGAGGGCTACTTCTCGATCGTCGGGCGCTCGAAGGACATGATCATCCGCGGTGGGGAGAACGTCTACCCACGTGAGGTCGAGGAGTTCCTGCACACCCACCCCGACGTTGCCGACGCGCAGGTCGTCGGCGTCCCCGACGCGAAGTACGGCGAGGAGCTCTGCGCCTGGCTGCAGGTTCGCGCCGGGGCGCAGGAGCTCGACGCCGCCGCCGTGCGCGCGTTCTGCGAGGGGCGCCTGGCCCACTACAAGATCCCGCGCTACGTGCTGTGCGTGAGCGAGTACCCGATGACCGTCACCGGCAAGGTCCGCAAGAACGAGATGCGGGAGACCTCGACGGAGCGGCTCGGGCTCGCCTGACCGCGCCGCTCAGCGGGGCCCCGGGCAGGACAGGCGCCGCAGTCGCACGGTCCGCAGCCGGCCCCGCTGGTCGCGACCGACCACCTTCGGGCGGACCGTTCGGCCGCGCGGCACGGTGACACGCACGACCGGCGGGATGCGAGCGGTGAAGCGACGTCGATCGCTCCCGACGACGAGGCGGAAGCGACGCAGCTTGCGCGCCCGGCGGGGGAGGCGCAGACGGGGGC
>JACDAP010000461.1 GCA_013695395.1 Solirubrobacterales bacterium | reverse complement strand
AGGCCGATGGAGCCCATCGCAGCAGCGGTGGTCTTGATCAGCGTACGGCGCGTGGCGGCCGAGGAGCCGTTCTCGCGCTCCTGACGATCGATCGTGTCGAAGATGTGGTTAGTGACGTCGGACATGTATCTCCTTCGCGGCCTAGGGGCCGCATCGTTGTCGGAGGGCTAGCACCCCCTTCTCTTGTCCTCTAACGCAGCGGAGCCCCGATCGGACGCATCTGACCGACAACTGGCACGTTGCCGCGTCGGGAGGACGAACACCGATCCAGCCCTCGGGTGTCAACGGCAAACCTCCCGGGTATCCAGCCAGGTCGCCGCCGGGCGGCATCCGGCCGCAGGACCTCGTCACTACAGTCCCGACCGCCTCCGACCGCTCCCTCGCCCGGTCCTCACGTCCCATGTCGCTGCGCCCGCTCCTCTCCCTGCTCGATCACGACCCCGCGGGGGTGGCGCTGGCCGCCGACGGCGGACGGGCGTTCGTCTCGCTGTCCATGCGCCCCTATCTCGTGGCCGCGCTGCTCGACGGGGTCGACGGGGCCGCTGCGCTCGGACGTCCGGCCATCGTGGTTGCCGGCGACGACCGCCAGGCGCGGGACCTCGCCGCCGACCTGAAGGCCTGGCTTCACCCGAGGCCCGTCCGCTTCTACCCGAGCCGGGGCGTCGCCTACGAGTCCCACCTGAACCCGCCGCCCCACCTCGTCGGTCTCCGGGTCGCCGCGCTCGACGCCCTGCTGGCCGAGCCCGGTCCCGACGAGGAGCCCCCGGTGGTGGTCGTCAGCGCGGTCGCGCTCAGCGAGAAGGTCCCCGACCCGGCACTGCGCCCGAGCTCGCACACGCTGCGGGTGGGCGACCTGCTCGACCTCGACGAGGAGGCGAACGAGCTCGTCGCGATGGGCTACGAGCGGGTCGATCAGGTGGAGGACCGCGGGCAGTTCGCGATCCGCGGGGGGATCCTCGACGTCTACCCGGCCACCGAGGACCGGGCGCTCCGCGTCGACCTCTTCGACATCGAGATCGAATCGCTGCGCTTCTTCTCGACGTTCACGCAGCGCTCGCTGGGGGAGACGCAACAGGTCCTGCTCGCTCCCGCCGCCGAGCTGGCGGCCGTCCATCGTCAGGGCGCTGAGGAGGCCGGAGTCTCGGACGAGGAAACCAGGCCCGACATCAGCGAGGTCCTGCCCGTCGAGCGCTTCGCGGCGTTCCTCGACCTCGCGCCGGCCGACGCCATCCTCCTGATCGCCGCCGAGGAGGAGATCGAGCCCGCGCTCGCCGACCACTGGCAGGACGTCTGCGCCGCCTTCCATGACGCGGAGGCCCATAACCTCTACGTGGCGCCGAAGGAGATCTCCGCCCGCCTGGCGAGCGCGCACGTCCGACTCTCGAGCATTTCCGGCGACCAGCCCGTCCAGTTCCGCGCCCAGGCCGCCGACGTGGCCGCCCGCTCGCTCAAGGACGCCGAGCCCGAGCTCGAGAAGCTCGTCCGCGGCGGCTACCGCACCGTCGTCTCCTGGCCCCGCCGCGGTGAGGGGGAGCGGGCCGCCTACAACCTGGCCCGGCTGAAGACGCGCTGGCTGGGGGAGAGCGAGGCGGGCGGCAACAACCTCACCGAGCCCGAGCTCGTCTTCACCACCGCGAACCTCCGCGACGGCTTCATCGCCGCGGGCATCCGCGTGGCGATCATCCCCGAGCACCGGCTCTTCCGCCGCAAGCGGGCGGAGCGCACCGGCGGCCGCAGCGCCTCGTCCCGCAGGCGCGGCGCCCTGCGCTCGTTCGCCGACCTGCGGACCGGCGACATCGTCGTGCACGAGGACCACGGCCTCGCGCGCTTCGCCGGCTTCGAGACCAAGACGGTCGCGGGGATCACGCGGGACTACCTGCAGCTCGAGTTCGCGGGCACCGACAAGGTCTTCCAGCCGGTCGAGCAGCTCGCGAAGATCTCCCGCTACGTCGGCGCCGGCGGAGCGCACCCGCCGCTCTCCAAGCTCGGGGGCAAGAGCTGGGAGACGATGAAGAGCCGGGCGCGCAAAGCCGCCCAGGAGCTCGCCGGGGAGCTCATCACGCTCTACGCGGAGCGCCGCCGCCGCAGCGGCCACGCCTTCGAGGAGGACTCCGACTGGCAGCGGGAGTTCGAGGCGAAGTGGCCGTTCACGGAGACCGCCGATCAGCGCGACGCGATCGAGGTCGTCAAGGCCGACATGGAGCGCGCGCAGCCGATGGACCGGCTGATCTGCGGCGACGTCGGCTACGGGAAGACCGAGGTGGCGCTGCGGGCCGCCTTCAAGGCGGCGGGGGACGGCAAGCAGGTCCTGGTCCTCGCCCCGACGACGATCCTCGCCCAGCAGCACTACGGGACCTTCTCGGAGCGGATGCAGGACTACCCGTTCACGATCGGGCAGATCTCCCGCTTCCGCACGCCGAAGGAGCAGAAGGCGGCGATCGCGGACTTCAACGAGGGCAAGACGGACATCCTCATCGGCACCCACCGTGTCCTCGGACGCGACATGCGCCCGAAGGACCTGGGCCTCTTGATCGTCGACGAGGAGCAGCGCTTCGGCGTCAAGCAGAAGGAGCTGCTGCGCCAGCTGAAGCTCCGGGTGGACGTCATCGCGATGAGCGCGACGCCCATCCCGCGCACGCTGCAGATGTCCCTGGCGGGCCTGCGGGACATCTCCGTCATCGAGACGCCGCCAGAGGGCAGGCGCCCGGTCAAGACCTACATCGGCGAGTACGACGAGGAGCTCGTGCGCCAGGCGCTCAGGCGCGAGAAGGAGCGCGGCGGCCAGGCGTTCTTCCTCCACAATCGCGTGGAGAGCATCGAGGAGACGGCCGAGCGGCTGCGCGGCCTGTGCCCGGACATGAGCTTCGTCGTCGCGCACGGCCAGCTCGACGAGAACCAGCTCGAGGAGCGCATGCTCTCCTTCCTGCGCGGGGAGGCCGACGTGCTCGTGGCCACGAGCATCATCGAGTCCGGCATCGACATCCCGCAGGCCAACACGCTGATCGTCGAGCGCGCCGACATGTTCGGCCTCAGCCAGCTCTACCAGATCCGCGGGCGGGTCGGTCGCAGCCGCGAGCGCGCCTTCGCGTACCTGCTCTACCCGAGCGCGGCGGCCCTCACCGAGGACGCGCAGAAGCGCCTGTCCGCCCTCTCGGACTACACGGAGCTCGGTGCCGGCTTCAAGATCGCGATGCGCGACCTCGAGCTGCGCGGAGCGGGCTCGCTCCTGGGCGACGAGCAGTCCGGACACGTCGCCGCCCTCGGCTTCGAGCTCTACATGCAGATGCTCGACGAGGCGGTCCTCGCCGCCGGCCCCGAGGACGGCGAGGACGAGAGCGAGCCCGTCCGCCTCGACGTCTCCGTGGACGCCTACATCCCCGCTGAGTACGTTCCCTACGAGCAGGCGAAGATCGAGGTGCACCGGAACATCGCCACCGCCCGGGAGGTCGCCGACGTCGGCGCGATCCGCGAGGAGCTCGAGGATCGCTTCGGACCGGTCCCCGAGCCGCTCGAGAACCTCCTCACCCTCCAGCAGGCCCGGATCAAGCTCGGCCAGGCCGGGGCCCGCGCGGTCTCCTTCCGTCAGGGGCGCCTGACCGTCACGCCGGTCGACCTCGAGCCGGACGTCGCCACCGAGCTGAAGGCGCAGATCCCCGAGTCGACCTACGAGCCGGGGCGCTCCCAGTGGAGCGTGAAGGTCCCCGACAGCGCCGAGGGTCGCTTCCCTGCGGTGGTCCGCGCGGCGGACGTACTGCTCGCCCTTACGCGCGGTTGAACCTCGATTGTCTACCCTGCGGCGCGTGCTGACGAACTTCCGCCGTTCCGCCGTCGCGTTTGGCGCGACCTCACTTGCCGTAGCCGGCCTGGCCGCCTGCGGCGGGGACTCGATCCCCGGCAACGCCGTCGTGCGGGTGGGAGACACCGCGATCAAGAAGGACGCCT
Organism: Solirubrobacterales bacterium; assembly: GCA_013695395.1. Lineage (GTDB taxonomy): Bacteria > Actinomycetota > Thermoleophilia > Solirubrobacterales > Solirubrobacteraceae > Paraconexibacter. The sequence goes on along the minus strand of JACDAP010000461.1, from coordinate 8,587 downwards.
ACGAGCACTGGCTCGACGTCGCGGCCCTCTCGCAGGCCTCCCAGCTCGATCCCGAGGCGGCCCAGAGCGGCAAGAAGCCGACGGTCACGATCCCCGAGCCGCCCGACTTCAAGGCCTGCATCGCCGAGAAGAAGAAGAGCGCGCCGAAGCCGGCCAAGGGCCAGCCCAAGCAGACCGACACGCAGTTCGAGACCCAGTGCAAGCAGGAGTACGAGGGGCTGCGCGATCAGGTGCTCCAGTTCCTGATCTCCTCGCAGTGGATCCAGGGCGAGGCGGACGACCGCGACGTGAAGGTCACCGACGCCGAGGTCAAGAAGCAGTTCGAGACGACGAAGAAGCAGTCGTTCCCGAAGGAGGAGGACTTCAAGAAGTTCCTCACCTCCTCGGGCATGACCGAGGCCGACCTGCTCTTCCGCGTCCGCCTCGACACGCTCTCCAACAAGCTCCGCGAGGCCGTGGTCAAGGGCAAGGACAAGGTCTCCGACGCCCAGATCAAGGAGTACTACGAGAAGAACAAGGCGCGCTTCGCCCAGCCCGAGCGGCGTGACCTGCGGATCGTGCTGACGAAGACCAAGGCGCAGGCCGAGAAGGCCAAGGCGCAGCTCGAGGGCGGTGCCTCGTTCTCGAAGGTCGCCAAGAAGAGCTCGATCGACCAGGCCTCCAAGGACCAGGGCGGCGTGCTGCTCGCGGTCGCCAAGGGCCAGCAGGAGAAGGCGCTCGACGAGGCGGTCTTCGCCGCCAAGAAGGGCAAGCTCTCCGGCCCGGTCAAGACCCAGTTCGGCTACTACGTCTTCAAGGTCCAGAAGATCACGAAGGCCTCGCAGCAGTCGCTCAAGCAGTCCACCGACACGATCAAGCAGCTGCTCGCCTCGCAGAACCAGCAGGAGGCGCTCGACAAGTTCGTCGAGGAGTTCCGCGAGAAGTGGAAGGGCCGGACGGAGTGCAAGGACGACTTCGTCACCCAGGACTGCGAGAACGCACCGGAGCCGGAGGACGGCGCCACGGGGCAGCCGGGCACGGACGGCGGTCAGCCCGTCGACCCGAACCAGCAGCAGCAGGTCCCGGTCGATCCGAGCCAGGGCGGCGGCCAGCAGGTGCCCGTCGATCCGAGCACCGGGCAGCCCGTCGACCCCAACGGCGGCGCGGCTCCGGCCACGCCGTAGCTCAGCGAGACGGCATGGCGGCGGTACCCTCGCCGCCATGCCCGCTCAGGATGCCGCCGCACCGCTCGTCGCCCTCGACGAGCTGACGCGGCGCCTGCGGGCCGAGTGCCCGTGGGACCGCGAGCAGGACGCGCGCTCGATCGTCCCGCACACGGTCGAGGAGGCCTACGAGCTGGCCGACGCGGCCAACACGGGAGATGACTCGAAGCTCCTCGACGAGCTCGGCGACGTCCTCTTCCAGGTCCACTTCCTGAGCCTCCTGCTGGAGGAGCGTGGGGCGGGGTCGCTGGCCGAGGTGGCCGAGCACGTCCACCGCAAGCTCGTCTCCCGCCATCCGCACGTCTTCGGCGCCGTGGAGGTCGCCGACGCCACCGAGGTCCTCGCGAACTGGGACGAGATCAAGAAGGACGAGGCGGGCCGCGAGCCGGGGATCTTCGGGGAGGTCCCGGAGAACCTCCCGGGTCCGCTGTACGCCCGCAAGGTGCAGCGCCGGGCCAAGACGGCGGGGCTCAGGGTCGATCCCGAGCCGGTCTCCGCGACCGCCGGTGCACTCGAGACGGTCGACCCGGAGGATCGCGACGCGGCCTTCACCGCGGTCGGCGACGCGCTCTTCGCGGGGGTCGACGCCGCGCGGCGCCTGAGGGTCGACCCGGAGATCGCCCTGCGCGCGGCAGCAGATAGGTTCCGGGCGCGGGTCGAACGCGCCGAGAAGCTGGGTGAGACCTCCGGCACGGCGTGGGAGACCCTCTCCGACGACCAACGACGCGACCTCTACGCCCAAGCGAGCAAGCCATGAGCCAGATCAAGCACGTCCACGCCCGGCAGATCCTCGACTCCCGCGGGAACCCGACCGTCGAGGTCGAGCTCACGCTCGTCTCCGGCGCACACGGTCGCGCCGCGGTTCCCTCGGGCGCCTCCACGGGTGAGTTCGAGGCGACCGAGCTGCGCGACGGCGGCAGCGCCTGGCTCGGCAAGGGCGTCACGCAGGCGGTCGCGAACGTCAACGGCGAGATCCGCGAACAGATCACCGCCCTCGATTCCGGGGACCAGGCCGGGCTCGACCGCGCGCTCATCGCCCTCGACGGCACCCCGAACAAGTCGCGCCTGGGCGCCAACGCGATCCTCGGCGTCTCGCTCGCGAACGCGCACGCCGCGGCCGATGAGGCGGGGCTCCCGCTCTACCGCTACCTCGGCGGCGAGGGTGCGGTCGTGCTGCCCGTCCCGATGATGAACGTGCTCAACGGCGGCTCCCACGCCGACAACTCGGTCGACTTCCAGGAGTTCATGGTCGTCCCGGTCGGCGCCCCGAGCTTCTCCGAGGCTCTGCGGATGGGTACCGAGGTCTTTCACTCCCTGAAGAAGACGCTCCACGACAAGGGCCTCGGCGGCGGGGTCGGCGACGAGGGCGGCTTCGCGCCGAACCTGGGATCCAACGAGGAGGCGCTCCAGTTCCTCGTGGCGGCGATCGAGGCGGCCGGGTACGCCCCCGGCGACGACGTCGCGATCGCCCTCGACCCGGCGACCAGCGAGATCTATTCGAACGGGGTCTACGACCTCGAGCACGAGGGCCGCAAGCTCTCCTCCGACGAGATGGCCGCCTACTGGGCCGAGCTGGCCGGCACGTACCCGATCCTCTCGATCGAGGACGGCATGGACGAGGAGGACTGGGCGGGCTGGAAGACGCTCACCGAGAAGCTCGGCGACACCGTCCAGCTCGTCGGCGACGACCTCTTCGTCACGAACACGGAACGGTTAAGGCGCGGCATCGACAGCAAGACGGCGAACTCGATCCTCGTCAAGGTCAATCAGATCGGAACGCTCACCGAGACGCTCGAGGCGGTCGCCATGGCCACCGAGGCGGGCTACTCGGCGGTGATGTCCCACCGCTCGGGCGAGACCGAGGACGTCACGATCGCCGACCTGGCCGTCGCCACGAGCTGCGGCCAGATCAAGACGGGCGCCCCATCGCGCTCCGACCGTGTCGCGAAGTACAACCAGCTGCTGCGCATCGAGGAGGCCCTCGGCGACGCGGCAAGCTACCCCGGGCGCTCGGTCTTCCGCTCCTGACGGAGCACCTGGGCGGGAGGGCTGTTCAGCCGTCCGTGACGCTGAAGTCGCCAGCGCGCACCTGGAAGGGCGAGAAGTCGAGCGGGTCGCAGCGCGTGGGGTCGGTCAGCTGCCAGGTCACGGCGTCCTGGGGGGGCAGGAACCCGACGGTGTCGTTGCGGCCGACGCCGTTGTCGGTGATGAAGACCTCGATCCCGCCGTCCTTCAGGAAAGCCGGATCGGCACTCTCGTCGAAGCCGTACTTGACGACCGCCTTGTTGCCCTTGACGCTCAGGCAGGTCACCTTGCCGGAGAAGGACATCGGGACCGCGGGCGCCGCGCCGAAGAGGGCGTCGCCGGAGTCGAAGGCCGGGCCGCCGAGCAGCGCTTGCCCGCTGGCCCGGCCGGAGGGGTTCTCGCCGTTCGAGCCGCTGCTCGCGGAGATCACGAGCTTCGTCTTGAACACGCCGAACTCGTTGACGGCACCGTCGCCGCTGACCGAGTCGGCCGCCGCGGCCACCGAAGGGCCGACGGCACCGGCGAGGAGGCAGCCGGCGAGGGCCAGAGTGGTGCAACCGCGTTTGACCATGGTTGACACTGTTCCCGGCTGACAGGGCGTCAAACTCGTCTCCAGCGCGCGACGCGTCCTCGAGCGCCGGTGAGGACGGGAACGACCTTGCACCGGGGAGGAGCCGCCGAGGTCGCGGCGAAAAGCGGCTTCATGGCCCCTGCCCAGCGCCGCATCGACCCGTACGCGGTCACCGGCACGCCGCGGGCGCCGAGGCCACGGCCGCAGGTGCTGACGGGCGGTGGGTCGCGGATCCGCTGGGATCGGATCGGCCGGATGGCGATTCTCGTCGTGCTGGTCGGGATGGCCCTGCTCTACGTCCGGCCGCTGACCGGCTTCTGGTCGGCCCGTGGCGAGGCCGGAACGCGCCGCGCCGAGGTGGAGCAGCTGCGCCGCGAGAACACCGAGCTGCGCGCCCGTCGTGAGGCGCTCGAGCACGGTGGGGCGCTGGAGGCCGAGGCGCGCCGGCTCGGGATGGTCCGCCCCGGTGAGCGCCCGTTCGTGGTCGAGGGCCTCCCCACGGGCCCCTGAGTCCTCCCGTCGCGGGTCCGGCGCCGAACGGCGGGTGCCGCCACTACCCTGCGGCCGTGGTCTCGTTCGAGCTCGTCGCACAGACCTGGAGGGCGGGTGAGCGCCGGGCCGCCGGCCTCTCGCCCGACCAGACGACCGCGGTCGACCGCGTCGTGGACGGGCTCGTCGCCGAGCTGCGCCGACGGCTGGGCTCGACCTTCACCGTGGACGAGCTCGTCGCGCTCTACGACGCAGACATCAGCTGGTGCCTCGACCTCGCCTACGCGATCGCTCCCGGGGCGCCGTGGGCCTGGGATCCGCGGGTCACCACCGACGCCGCCTTCGCCCGCTACGTCCGTGAGGCGCAGGACTTCGCGGGCGGCCGTCGCCTCGACCCCGACGGTTGACCCTCCGCGAAGTCGCCGCGGTCGCCGGGGCGGCGGCCGCGGCGCTCGCTCAGTCGTCCTCGCCGGCGCGGCGGATGACGATCTGGTCCTCCTCCACGGTGACGACGACCGGCCGGTGGCCGGCCCAGTGCTCTGCGTAGACGGCGTCGTCGGCGACGGCAGGATCGAGCCACAGGCCGTAGCCATCCTCGCCGTGGTCGAAGGTCCCTTCCAGCGGCCCGGTGCTGCGGCGCGCACGCCCCCGGCCGCCTCGGCGGCCGCGGCGACGCGGAGCGGGCTCTTCCTCCTCGGGCTCCTCGCCGGCCTCCTCGCGGCGCTTGGCCTCAGCGGCCTTGGCCGCGGCCTTCTCCTCGCGCTCCTTCTCCTCCTGGGCCTCGCGCTCCTGGCGCTCCGCCTCGGCCTTCTCGAGCTCCACGGCGATCAGCTCGTCGTCCTGTGCGCGCAGGTCGATGTCCTCGTCGAAGCTCGCCGGATCGGGCGCGCCGCCATCCTCGGTCTCGGCGGGCGCGAGCTCGTTCTCCTTCTTGAACGTGTCGATCTGCTGAACGGTGACCTCGAGCTGGTGCGCGATCCACGCGTCCGTTCGGCCTTGCTGGACCCAGGTGCGGATCTGGTTGAGTTGCGGGCGCAAAGAGCGGCGAGCCATGGTCCGCGGGACCCTAACGCACCGAGCCGATGGCTCTTCGCTTCCCCCTGCGTGCTTGCACCGAGCCGCCGTCGCTGCCAGAGTGGACGTTCATCCCCGTGCCCCCGCGCGGTGCTCCGACAATCAGGGATAGAGGAGGCGCTTCCACGTGCTCGTGCTGACACGCAAGGCGAACCAGAGCATCATGATCGGCGACGACATCGAGATCTCGATCCTCTCGGTGGCCGGTGAGAAGGTCCGTGTCGGCATCACCGCGCCGCGGTCGGTGCCGGTCTACCGCGACGAGGTCTACCTCGAGATCGTCGCCGAGCGGGGCGCGATCGCGGGCGCCGAGCGCTCGTTCCAGCCCGAGGTCGACGCGGCGCTCGAGAAGCTCGCCAAGCCCTGAGGGGCCTGCGGACTCAGCCCATCACGTAGTACAGCGTCTCGAACATCGCGACCGTCACCAGCGCGGCGGTTGCGATCAGCACGAGCACGAGCATGAAGAAGCGGAACCGGCCGTGGCGATGGACCTTTTGGCGGCGTCGCTGGTCTGCGCGGGCGGCGACCTGCCGCGCGACGGCCTCGCGCCGCTCGCGGTCTGCGTAGGTCTCCTCGACGAAGGCCTGCTCGAACTGCGCGAGGCTCTCCCTGGCGGCCATGGTGCAAGGGTACCTAAGAACGCTCTCGAAGTTACGGTCGGGAGGGTCACCGGCACACGCCCCACAGACCCTTCCGCGAGGCACGCGCGCCGGCCTCCAGCGCGGCGAAGCGGGGTGCGTAGCGATCGTTCGGGGCGATCGTCAGGGTCGTGGCGAACCCGCCGCGCAGCAGCGCCTCGTTGACAAAGAGCCCGTCGCGCTCGCGGCGCACGTACGCGAGCATCCGGCCGTACCTGTCGCGCGGCTCGACACCCGGCGCCAGCTCCACGCGCTCGCCCTCCACGAGCCGCTCGTTCTCCTGCGAGGCGTTCTTGCCGTAGCACTGAACCGGGGTGTTCGGCTTCTTCGTCTCCGGGGTGTCGACGCCGATATACCGGACGGTCTCGGTGCGCCCCTCCAGGCGGACCTTGATCGTGTCGCCATCGACGACCCGCTCGACCAGCGCCCCCTCCCCGGCAGGGATCTCGCCGCCCTCCCCGAGCACGCCGAGCTGCCCGCCGAAGCCGGCGGCCACCGCGGCCAGGGCGAGGAGGAACAGGGCGGTGCGCAGCGACATCGTGAGGCGACGCTACGGGCCGCCGCGGTCGGCGTGCACCCGGCGTTGCAGCAACTGCGCAGAACCGGGCGCGTTCTTACGCGGAGCGCGCGCGGACGTGCGCAAGCGGGACGCCGGGGCCGCGTCGCAGCCCCGGCCGTGCCGCGGGCGTCACGCGATCGTGACCTCGGGGGAGAGGTAGACGTCCTGGATCGCGTTCAGCAGGGCGATGCCCTCGGGCATCGGGCGCTGGAAGGACTTGCGGCCCGAGATCAGGCCCATGCCGCCGGCGCGCTTGTTGACCACCGCGGTCCTCACGGCCTCGGCGAGGTCGGTCTCGCCGGAGGAGGCGCCGCCGGAGTTGATCAGCCCGGAGCGCCCCATGTAGCAGTTGGCCACCTGGTAGCGGGTGAGGTCGATCGGGTTGTCCGTGGTCAGCTCGGAGTACACGAGCTTGTTCGTCTTGCCGAAGCCGTCGAGCACGTTGTAGCCGCCGTTGTTCTCCGGGAGCTTCTGCTTGATGATGTCCGCCTGGATCGTCACGCCGAGGTGGTTGGCCTGGCCGGACAGGTCCGCGGCGAGCGAGTAGTCGACGTCGTCGACCTTGAACGCGTCGGAGCGCAGGTAGCACCAGAGCACCGTGAACATGCCGAGGCGGTGGGCCTCCTCGAAGGCCTCGGCGATCTCCTGGATCTGGCGGCCGGACTGCTCGGAGCCGAAGTAGATCGTCGCCCCGACGCCGGCGGCGCCAAGGTCCCAGGCGCGCTGGACCGAGGAGAAGCGGATCTGATCGAAGGTGTTCGGATGGCTCAACAGCTCGTTGTGGTTGAGCTTGACGATGAACGGGAGCTTGTGCGCGTACTTGCGCGAGACGGCGCCCAGGACGCCGACCGTCGAGGCGATCGCGTTGCAGCCGCCCTCGATCGCGAGCTCGACGATGTTCGCCGGGTCGAAGTAGATGGGGTTCGGCGCGAAGGAGGCGCCCGCGGAATGCTCGATGCCCTGGTCGACCGGGAGGATCGACACGTAGCCCGTGCCCGCGAGGCGGCCGGAGTTCGCGAGCCAGTTCAGGCGGCTCAGCGTCTGCGGGTTACGATCCGACTCGATCCAGAGGCGGTCGATGAAGTCGGGGCCCGGGAGGTGGAGCTGCTCGGAGGCGATCGTCCGGCACTCATGGGTCAAGAGGGCGGCGTCGGCGCCGAGGAGCTCCTCGAGGCGCGTGGAGGACATCTCGGCGGTGGTCATGCCTGCGAGCCTACCCGGCACAGAGCCCCGACGGCTCCATGCCGGATGCGTGGTCCCGGCGCGCCGGGGTAGGGTCCGGCGCGATGGAACACGCCTTCTCCGGTTCCGCCCACGGGCCGTACTCGATCGGCATCGAGGAGGAGCACATGATCGTGGACACCGAGCGGTTCGACCTCGTCTCCGCGATCGAGAAGCTCCTCGAGGCCGCACCGCACGACGAGATCCGCCCCGAGCTCATGGAGAGCGTGCTGGAGATCGCCACCAAGCCGTGCCGCGACGTGGCCGAGGCCGGCACGGAGCTGCGGGCGCTCCGCGCCCAGGTACGCGCGGTCGCCTCCGAGCAGGGCCTGGCGATCGGCTCGGCGGGCACCCACCCGTTCGCGATGTGGGAGGACCAGCGGATCGTGCAGCGGCCGCGCTACCGCGACCTCATCAACGCGCTCCGGTTCGTCGCGAGGCAGGAGCTGATCTTCGGGCTGCACGTGCACGTCGGGGTCGACGACCCGGAGAAGGCGATCCACGTCGCCAACGGAATGCGCGTGCACATCCCCGTGCTGCTCGCGCTGAGCGCCAACTCGCCGTTTTGGCGCGGTGACCAGACCGGCCTGCAGTCGACGCGCGTGCCGATCTTCCGCCAGTTTCCGCGCGTCGGCATGCCGCCCGCCTACCGCGACTGGGACGACTGGGAGCGCCAGGTCGAGTTCATGGTCTCAAGCGGGGTGATGGACGATTACACCTACCTGTGGTACGACGTGCGACCGCACCCGAACCTCGGCACGGTCGAGATCCGTGTCTGCGACTCACAGACGCGCGCCGAGCATACGGT
>JACDAP010000169.1 GCA_013695395.1 Solirubrobacterales bacterium | reverse complement strand
CCATTCGGGCGCTCATCCGCGCTCGCCGGGAAGTGCTCGCGTAGGGCGTCTGCCAGCTCGGAGCGTGCCGTGGCCACCTTCGTGCCGCGCGCGGCGGCGAGCCCCCCGGCCGACTTCAACGCCTCGAGGGCGCCGGCCTGGGCGAGCTCGTCGAGGCCGAGCTCCGGCTCGAGCTGCTCGAGCAGCGACTCGGAGCCCTCGCCGCCGATCGCGTAGCCGACCCGCAGCCCGGCGAGACCCCACGCTTTCGAGAACGTGCGGAAGACGAGCAGGCGCGGGAAGGCGTCGACCAGCCGGAGCGCCGCATCGGTCGCCTCGGCGTCCACGAAGTCGCGGAGCGCCTCGTCGAGCAGCACGATCACGCGTTCCGGCAGCGCTGCGAGCAGGCGCCGCAGCTCGTCGGCCGGGAGCAGCTCCCCCGTCGGGTCGTTCGGGTTGGCGAGCGCGACGATCCGCGTCCGCGGGTTGACCGCCGCGAGTAGCGCGTCGACGTCGAACCCGGGCACGGGCACGGCGAGGCCCCTGGCGCGGCGGGCCATCAGCGGGTAGAGCGTGTAGGAGGGCCATGGGGTGATCAGCTCGTCCCCGGGCTCGAGCAGCACCTGCGCGGCGGCGCTCAGCAGCTGTGCCGCGCCGTGGCCGAGCACGAGCCGGCCGTCGGGGACGCCGCAGCGGTGGGCGAGCTCCGTCCGGAGCTCGGGGGCGTGGCGGTCCACGTACCGATGCAGGCCGCGCCGCGCCGCGAAGGTGATCGCGCTCACCACCGCGGGGGGCGGGAACTCCGGCCAGGTCGTGCGCGAGAGATCAAGCGGCTCCACCCGGGCCAGCGCGACGGCCTTCCGCTCCTCGGCGGCCGCCCGCTTCTCGGCGTTGACCTCCGCCTCGCTCATCGCCTCGAACTGTTTGTAGTGCTTGAAGAGCGGCACGCGGCCGCGACCTCAGCTCGACGGGGCGAGCATCGGGCCGAGGCCCGCGAAGCCGAGCAGCCACACCGTGAAGGCCAGGGCCGCGATCACCGTCGCGGTCGAGAACACCGGGGTAAGGATGCCCGTGCGCTGGTCGTGCCCCGCGGCGCGGCGGATGAGGATCCAGACCTGGTCGATCCGCTTGAGGACCATCAGCCCGCCGAAGAGCATGATCATGATCGAGGCGAAGGAGACGACGAGGCCCACCCCGAGGTTGCCCGTCTCGTACTGGGTCCGACCCCCGAGCCACAGCCCGGCGGCGGGGATCGGCCCGAAGAACAGCAGGTTGAGCAGCACCATGCAGAGCCCGACGAAGGCGGCGATCGCGCCGTCGATGCGGCGACGCAGCGCGCTGCCCGGCGCGATCAGCGACCGGTAGCGCACCGGAGCCGTACCTGGCCGCCGGCCGATGAACATCCCGCCATTGTCGGTTGGGTCGGTCCTCACGCCGACGGAGGGTAGCCCCGCCGACGTGGCATCGCGGCGGTCAGCCGTACAGCGCGTCGAATCGCTCGGCGTACTTCTCGTTGACGACGTTTCGCTTGACCTTCAGGGTCGGAGTCAGCTCGCCGGTCTCCTGGGAGAGGTCGTGGTCGAGCACGAAGAACTTCTTGACCTGCTCGACCTGCGCGTACTTCGCGTTGGCCGCGTCGAGGGTCTCCTGGACCAGTGCGAGCACCTTCTCGTTGCTCGCGAGCGCCGAGATCGAGCGGTCCTCGATGCCCTCCGCCTCCGCCCACGGGCCGATCTCCTCCTCGTCGAGCGTGATCAGCATCGACGGGAACGCGCGGCGGTCGCCGTGCATCATCGCCTGGGAGACCCAGCGGGACTGCTTCATGTCGTTCTCGAGGTTCGCGGGCGTGAGGTTCTTCCCGCCCGCGGTGATGATGATGTCCTTCTTGCGGCCGACGATCGAGAGGTAGCCGTCCTCGTCGAGCGAGCCGAGGTCGCCGGTGTGGAGCCAGCCGTCGACGACGGCGCCGAAGGAGGCGTCGGCGTTCTTGTAGTAGCCGCCGAAGATGTTCTTCCCCCGCAGGAGCACCTCGCCGTCCTCGGCGATCTTCACCTCCACACCCGGGAGCGCTCGGCCGACGGTGCCGAAGCGCTGGCCGCCCGGAGTCTGCGCGGTGGCGACGGTGGCGGTCTCGGTCATGCCGTAGCCCTCCATGACCGGGACGCCGCAGGCCCAGAAGAACTCGAGGATCTCGTGGGCGATCGGGGCCGCACCGGTCGACGCCTGCTTCAGGCGTCCGCCGAAGGCCCCGCGCACGTTGACGAAGAGCTTCTCGTCGAACTGGTCGTAGGCGGCCTGGAGCTCCGCCGGGATCTCCTGGCCGGCGTACCGCAGGTCGGCGACCTGCTTGCCGACGGCGACCGCCTTGGCGAGCGTCTCGGCGTCGACGTTGCCGGTCACGAGCGTGTAGATCTTCTCGAAGATCCGGGGCACCGACGGCAGGTAGGTCGGCTTGACCTGCGTCAGCTCGGCGACGATCTGCTTCGTGTCGCCGCCGAAGTAGGCGATGGTGCCGCCGATGTCGAAGGTGAGCAGCTGGATCAACAGCGCGTAGGAGTGTGCGAGGGGCAGGTAGAGGTAGGAGACCTCCTCGTCCTCGCCGCCGAGAACGCCGAGCTCGAGGCACTGGTCGAGCACGGAGCGGTAGTTGCCGTGGCTGAGGACGCAGCCCTTGGGCGGGCCGGTCGTGCCCGAGGTGTAGATGAAGGTGAACGGGTCCTCGGGACCGACCGCCGCCGAGCGGGCCTCGAGTCTCGCGCCGTCCTCGGCGCGCCCCTGCTCGCGGAGCTCGTCGAACGTCTTGACGCCCTCGCGCGCGTCAGCGCCCTCCATCACGACGACGGTCCGTAGCGCCGGCAGGTTCTCCCGGACCGAGGCGATCTTCTCGAGCTGCTCGGCGTCCTCGCAGACGATCGCGACGGCGTCGGAGTTCTCGACCACGTACTGGCACTCCTCCGCGGAGTTGGTCTGGTAGATCGGCACGACGACCGCACCGGCCGCGGTGAGGGCGAAGTCCGCGTAGGTCCACTCCGGGCGGGTGCCAGAGAGGATGCAGACGCGCTCGCCGGCCTCGATGCCCGCGGCGACGAACCCACGCCCGAGCTCGGTAACGATCTCGCCGACCTCCGCGTAGCTCGTCTCGACCCACTCTTCGCCGACCTTGCGCTGGACGGCGGTGCGAGCGCCGAAGCGCTCCACCGCGTGGGCAAGCAGCCCCGCGATCGTGGTGGACTGGCTCCGGGGCGCGGCTTCCATCGTGCTCCTCCTGGGTGGTGGACCTCTCTCGAGCCCGACACTACCCGGCGGACCTCAGATGGGGTTGAAGATCTCCGCGTACTCGTGCTGCAGGCCGAACTCGGTGGCCAGGATCTCGCCGAGTCGCTGCACGCCGAGCCGCTCGGTCGCGTGGTGGCCGGCCGCGAGGAAGCTGATCCCGTACTCACGGGCGATCGCCGCGCATCGCTCCGCGGGTTCGCCGGTCAGGAACGCGTCGCAGCCGAGCGCGACGGCCTCGGGGAGGTCACCGGCCGCCGCGCCGCAGCAGATCCCGACGCGTTTGACCCGCTCGGGGCCTTCGGTGAAGGCCAGGACGTCCTCGCGGAGGGTGGCCGTGGCCACACGGCGCACGAGCTCCTCGACGGAGATGCCGATCGCCGGAAACTCGGCGATCACGCCGATCGGTCCCCCGCCGTGGGTGAAGGCGGGCGTCCAGTGCTCGGCGCCCAGCTCGGCGGCGAGGCGGGCGTTGTTGCCGTGCTCGAGATGGGCGTCGAGCGGGAGGTGATAGGCGGCCAGGGCGATGTCGTGGTCGAAGAGCAGCTTCAAGCGCCGGTGGCCGACGGCGTCGATGCCGAGCGGCTCGCCCTTCCAGAACAGGCCGTGATGGACGAGGACGAGATCGGCCTCGCGCTCGACAGCGTGTTCGAACAGCGCGGAGTGAGCCGAGACGCCGGTGACCACGCGATGAACCTGCGACGGACCGGGGACCTGCAGCCCGTTCGGGGCGTAGTCTGACCACCCGTCGGGGTTTAAGATCTCGTCCAGGCGGTCGATAACGGTCTGAAGGGCAACCACGTCAGCAGAGGGTAGGGAGCAGCTTGTCCGCGGCGCGTTCCACCGATAGAGTCACGTGCCGTCAGCGTTCGGTGGCGGTCGACCACGAGCTGGCTCTCTAGCTCATGGCGATCTCCGCGCCCCCAGAGCCCGCTACTCCGCTTGCCACGCGGAGCGCCGAGGCCGTCACCGATTCCGAGCTCGTCGCCGCGGTGCGCCGTGGATCCGACCGCGCCTTCGAACAGCTCTACGAGCGGTACCACCGCCGGATCGCCGCCTACATCTACGGCATGGTCAACGACTACGGCCGCGCGGAGGACATCTCGCAGGACGTCTTCATGTCCGCGCTGCGCCGGATGCGGAGCACCGACCGGCCGATCGCGTTCAAGCCCTGGGTCTACGAGATCGCCAAGAACGCCTGCATCGATCAGTTCCGCCGCTCCCGTCGCGGTGAGGAGATCTCCTACGACGCCGAGGAGGGGCTGGGCGCCGCCGAGCGCGGCCGTCTGGTCACCGCCGGCCCCTCGCCGGACGCCCAGGTCGACCAGAAGGCGGCGATCGACAACCTGCGCGGCGCCTTCGGCGGTCTCAGCCAGACCCACCACGAGATCCTGGTGCTGCGTGAGTTCGAGGGGCTGAGCTACCGAGAGATCGGTGAGCGCCTCGGGATGAGCCGTGCCTCGGTCGAGTCGACGCTCTTCCGCGCCCGCCGCCGGCTCACCGAGGAGTACGAGGAGCTCGTCTCGGGGGAGCGCTGCCGTCGGGTCCAGGGGCTCATCACCGCGGCCGAGGCCACCGTCCCCGGGGCCCGCGACCAGCGGCGGATCTCCGCCCACCTCTCGCACTGCCAGCCGTGCCGCCGTCAGGCCCGCTACGCCGGGCTCGACGAGGCGCTCTTCGCCGCGCCCCGCAGTGTCCGGGCGAAGATCGCCGCCTTCTTCCCGCTGCCCGGGTTCCTGCAGCGCCGCTGGGGCGCCGACCCGTCCGCGACGCTGCCGGCGCCGAGCCGTGCGGTCTCCTCGCTCGCGCAGGTCACCGCGCAGTACGGAGCGAGCGTCGATCCCGCAGTGGCGTCGTGGGCCAAGGCGGTCGCCGCCGCAGCCACGATCGCGGTCGCTGGAGCTGCCGGTGGCGCCGCCGTCAGCGACGAGTCGCGGCAGTACTTCGGCGGGGAGAAGCCCGCCCAGCGCGACGCCTCCGCAC
>JACDAP010000167.1 GCA_013695395.1 Solirubrobacterales bacterium | reverse complement strand
CACCGACCCGGCCTGCGTCGGGAAGCGCGCGGCCAGCGTGGAGCGGGCGTCCGCAGAGATGCCCGCGATGATCGCGGAGGGCTGGAGCATCCCGACCATGTGGGTGATGAACGCCGCGAACAGCGCGAAAGACCCGACCGCCGCCACGATCGCGACCGTCATCGACAGCGCGGGAACCTTGCCCTCCGCCGCGCTCCCGAGCCGGACGAGCACGATCAGGGCGTAGACGAACGTCCCGAGGAAGCCCGCCAGGGTCAGCTGGCTGATGCGGTCGGTGCTGAAGGTCCGCAGGACGCGCGGACTCAGCTGCGAGGAGGTGAGCGTGAAGGCGACGAGCGTCACCGAGAAGCTCAGGCCGGCCACCGAGACGGTCGCGGTCGCGACCGAGCTCAGGACGCCGCGGGCATCGTCGAGCGCGGCGAACTCCAGAAGCGGCAGCCGCGGCTCGAGCACGTCGTCCAGCGCCGGCAGCCCGAAGCCGAGGACGACGGCGACGCTCATCGCCACCGCGGAGAGGAACCCGAAGCTCGCGCGCAGCTCATCCCACCCGCGGGCCGCCTTCTCCCTCATGGCCTCAGACGCCCCGTCGCCTTCTCACGCGACGGCGGTCTCGAGCTCCTCGACCCACTCGGACGCGATCTCGTCGCGCTTGCGAGCGACGTAGGCGTGGTAGAAGAGCGGCTCGCCGCTGACGGCGAGGCGGTGCTGGTAGCGGTGGTCGATCGCCAGCTCGAGCGTGCCCTCGTCGTTCATCCGGCGGATGAGCCGGCTGAAGCCGGACGGATCCTCGTCGGTGAGGAAGTCGTCCTTAATGGTCATGGCGACCCAGGCGTCGGAGGAGAGGTAGCCGAAGGCGTTGGCGAACGCCCGCGGCGGGATGTCACCGAAGCCGAGCGCGGCAACGGTGGTCAGGCCGGTCGGCGCGAACGCGGTGAGCGCGTCGTCGACGTGCTCGGCCGGATCGGTCAGGTCGCAGACGTGGTAGGCGCCGTAGACGTCGGGCCGGTCCCGCGCGGCGGCCTCCTTGGCCTCCTCGAGGATGTCGAGTCCCACGATGTCGTCGGCCCCCATCCGCTTGAGCTCCTCCGCGACCATGCCGTTCCCGGCCCCCAGGTCGAGGATGCGCAGGTCGGACGCGCTGGCGCCGGCGGCGGAGAGCTGGGAGCTGAGCAGCTCGCGCACGACGGTCGGGGAGTTGCACTCGAGCTCATCGTAGAAGAGCTTCTCGTAGAGGCCGGGGACGTCGAAGATCCGGTCGTAGTCGTGGAAGCGTAAACGCTCGACGGTGCCGTCGGCGTGGAGCAGCTCGCACCACTCCTGATCCTGGCCGAGCTCTTCGGCCCGGGCCTCGTCGCGCGGCATGCGCAGGGTGATGCCGGCGGCGTTCAGGACGGATGCGGGTGTGCTCATGAGGCTCCTCGGTTGGTGGGGTGGCGCCCGGCCCGCACAGACGCCGCCGGAGGGCCGGCGGCGTGGTGACGATCTCCTGCGCCGGAATTCCCGCGCGAGCGGGCGAGGCGCCGAAGCTGGTGGCGGCGGGGGGTGCTTGGAAAGTCGGCCGTATCGGGTCTATCCGACCCGATGCCCCCCGAAACACAAGGGGCCGACGGCGGCGCGCGGACGCGCTGTTCTGCGTTCAGGGTACCGACACCCACCGCCGCCCTTGGCCTGCGGGCCCGAGCGGACCGCCCGAGCAGCTACTCGGCCTGGCGCCCGAGCGAGGCGACGAAGCGGTCGATCCGTCGGCGCTCCTCGTCCGGGAGTGGCCCGTCCGCCTCGACCAGCAGCGTCATCGGGCCGCGGCGCACCGCCCATTCGCGCGCCGCGTCGCCGAAGCTGGGCGCGACCCACAGCAGCGGCAGCGCCTCGGCGAAGCCCATGACGGTCGCCTCCTGCGCGATCTGGTCGGCCTCGCGGCGCAGCACGCGGATCGTGAAGATCCCGAGCGCGAAGGCGACCTCGTTCATCGCGTCGAGCCCGCCCTCGTCGGCCAGCAGCGCGACGTTGCCTTCGCGCAGCAGCTGCGCGGGCCAGTCGGGCGGGGCCTCGGTGAGGGTCGCGGGCGGGCAGGCCAGGCGGAAGAGGGGAGCGTCCATCGCCACCCACGCTAACCCACCCACCGGGCGGACAGCTCAGGCCCCGACGACCCGCCCGGCCTGCGCCCAGGCCGCCGCCCGATCGCGCGGCCGGCCGATCATCGCGGCCTGCCCGTCGTCCAGGATCGGGCGCTGGAGCAGGGCGGGGTGCTCGACGAGCGTCGCGACGACGGTGTCCGTGTCCGCCCCGTCGAGGGCGAGGCCGAGCTTCTTGTACGTCGCATCGCGCCGGACGAGCGCGTCGACGGCGTCGCCCTCGAGCCGGCCGGCGAGCTCGCGGAGCTCCTCCGCGCCGAGGCGCTCGGCCTTCAGCAGGTACTTGCGCACCTGCACCTCGTGGCCGGCGTCCTTGAGGGCGTCGAGCGCGTGGATGGACGTGGAGCAGTGAGGATTGTGGAGCAGGGTGAGCACGCCGCGCACGCTACTGGCCGTCGATTCGGGTGCAGCGCGACGCCGCTGTGGCATCCTCGCTGGCCGTGGCTGACTCGCTCGCACGTGACCTGACCGACCCGGCGCAGAATCAGGCGGTGCTTGACGCTGCGTCCGCGCTGCTCGCCGGGAGCACGTCGAGCGAGGAGATCACGCGCCTCCATAACGCCGCGGTGGCGGTGGAGGCGGACGCCGTGGCCCGCTCCCGCACCCGGCTGCTCGCCGCCGGCACCGACGCCGCCGCGCACCTCAGCGTCGTCTTCGCGATGTACGGCGAGACCGGGCGGATGTCCACGCGCGACGAGCACCTGCACGGGGAGGATCTCGTCCGCGTCAAGGTGCGCCAGCTCGATTGGCTCACCGCGGGGACCGCGCTCACGTGGAGCCTGGTCGCGGTCGACGACGGGTGCCCCGACACGCCGAGCAGCGCGGAGATGATGGACGGCATCGTCACCGCGGAGGGCTACCCGGCGGCGGGCCACCGCTCGGTCACCGTGCTCCGGCTGGCGGACGTCATCACCGACGGCCCGTCGATCGGGTCGGTCTTCGACGCGCTCACCTCCGCCACGCAGTCACGCAAGGGCGGGTCGATCCTCGCCGGCCTCGCGCACGCGCTCCGCGCGCCCGTGGCCGGGCGGCACGTCGTCGCCTACACCGACGCGGACCTCTCGGCCAACCTCGCCCAGCTCGGGGCGCTCACCGCGCGGATCCTGTCGGTCGAGGCCGGACGAGCCACGATCGCGGCGCTCGGTCAGCGCTACGGCGCGCCCGACGCAGTGCTGGTGCTGCCGACGGGCCTGGTGCGAGAGCCGCTGAGCACCGGCAGCAAGCCGAACAAGCTCATCGTGCTCTTCCGCCACGCGGTCCGCGCAACGCTGATCCCGGACCTCGCGCACGTCCTCGACACGCAGGCGGGGTTCAAGGCCTTCGAAGCCGGCGCGCTCCGGGATGTGCTTCCGCTGATGTCGTCGTTCGACGAATCGTTCGACATCGAGCTCCTGATTCGCCTGGTGGACCGCAACGGGGCCGACGCGCTGGCGGTCGAACCGATCGTGTTCGTCGAGGACTACGCCGCGACGAACTTCCCGTCCCTGGAGGCCGGAGAGCAGCACCTGGCGATGGTCCACCAGGTGGTCGGGCTCTACGACCGTTTCCTCGCTCCGAGCCGACCCGCCGAGGGCGAGAGCGCCGCGCTCCTGGCCCTCGTCCGCGATCTCGACCTGCCCGCCTACGTGCGGCTCATCGCCGGCCTGCGCGCCGAGGACACCGGCGACGACACGCTGTTCGACAGCCGGTGGCCGGCCGCGCACCTGCGCGAGCTCGCCGGGCTCTGACGCGGCGGCGCGTCGGGGCGGCCGCGCCGGGCGGGCTCCCGCCCCACCGGATCGATGCCGCTGGAGAGTGGCCTCAGGCCGTCGCGTCGGGCGGGGGCAGCATCCCGGCGGGCACGTGGTCCGGCAGGTCCGCGCCGGCCGCCGCCGTGCCCTGCCAGGGGAACAAGCCGCGGCGGTGATCGATCGCGTAGCGGGCCCGGCCGGACGCGTTCGTCGCGTACCAGACGGCGTGGACCGTCCAGGGAAGGACCGGCATCCAGAACTTGTTCGGCACCGGGTTCACCGGCTTCGCCTCCGCCCAGGCGACGTCCGCGCACACGTACCCCTCACCGTCCTCGTAGCTCAGATGGGCCAGGGAGGTCCCCGCCGCGTCGACGATCTGCGTCTCCCCCAGGAGGACCGTCGGCCACGGCACGCCGGGGGCGAACGGCGTCTTCATGCGGATGTCACCGACGTGCGAGGGGTGGACGCACGGAACGCCGACGACGCGGGCCATCCGGCCGGGGGTCTCCCGCGCGAGCTCGACCATGGAGGCGTGCTCGCGGTCCCAGAACCACGGCTTCGTGACCGCCCAGGAGGGGAAGGAGGGGAAGCACATGCCGCCGGCGACGAGCTTCACGCGGCCGCGCAGGCGCGCGGCCGTGCGCGAGCGCAGCCACTCGAAGCCGTTCGCGACGCCGATCGGCCCGTCGGCGGTGTCGGCGATGCCGAGGTCCTGCCCCGCCGTGTAGTTGTTGTTCTCCCACATCGACGGCTGGTCCTTGTCGTGGAAGGAGACCGCGCCGTCGGGCTCGCAGACCGCGTAGGTCCCCCGGGCGTGCCCGCCACGCACCGCGAGGTAGCCGCCGCCGACGATGCAGTCGTGCCGCGCGGCGAGGCCGCGGAGCATGGCGAGCGTCGGGCCGTCGATCGGCTCGGTCACCCGGCGCATGACCGAGCCGTGGATGTTCGGATGGTTCGCGCTCTCGGGCAGGAAGACCATCTCCGGCGCGTGCTCCCGAACCGCCTGGGAGACGATGTCCTCGATGTGCCGGAGGTTCGCGCGCGTGTCCTCGCCGACCGCGACGCGGAGCTGGATCGCGACGACGCGGCGGGTGCGCGCGTCGCTCATGCCGCCGTGGGCTCCCGGGCCGCCGTTGATTCCTCGGCCGCAGCGAGCC
>JACDAP010000454.1 GCA_013695395.1 Solirubrobacterales bacterium | reverse complement strand
CGAGGCCGAGCGTGTCGATCCGCATCTCCTCCTTGAGCGTGCCGAGCGTCGCGACCGAGTAGGCCTGCGTCTGGCCGCGGGTGAAGAGCGCGGAGCCGTGGTTGCGGGCGCCGAGGCCGACCTCGATGGTGATCGGGCGGATCTCGGTGGGCTCGCGGCCGTCCGGGCGCTTCTTGTCCTTGGCGATGCGCGTGCGGATGACCTCCTTCTCGAGGGCACCGAACGCCTTGCTCGCGTTGGCGCGGGCCTGGCCGTAGCCGGCGTCGTCCTCGGCCGGGGTGTACTTCTCGATGACCGCGTCCTTCACGGCCTCCGTGGCGTCCTGGCGCTCGAGCTTGTCGAAGACCTGCGTGGCCTCGTCGAGCTTCGCACCGTGTGAGCCGCGGATCTCTTCGACCAGCTCGGAGATGTCGAGCGGGGCGGGAATCTCCTTGTCCGGCTTGCCGCACTTCTCCTTGAGCTCCCACATGACCTTGCAGAGCTTCTTGATCTCACCGTGGGCGATGTCCAGGGCGTCGAGGATCTCCGCCTCGGAGACCTCGTTGGCGCCGGCCTCGACCATGAGGATGGCCTCCTCGGAGCCCGCGACGATCAGGTCAAGGTCCGAGCCGCCGTCGAGGAGCTGCTCCTCGGTCGGGTTGACGACGAAGTTGCCGTCGATGATGCCGACGCGCACGGAGCCGACGGGGAAGGGCAGCGGGACCTCGGAGATCATCAGCGCCGCGGAGGCGCCGTTCATCGCGAGGATGTCGAACGGCTGGTCGTGGTCGACCGACAGCGGCAGCGTGACGAGCTGTGTGTCGAAGCGCCAGTTCTTCGGGAAGAGCGGGCGGATCGGGCGGTCGATCATGCGGGCGGTCAGCGTGGCCTTCTCGCCCGAGCGGCCCTCGCGCTTGAAGAACGAGCCGGGGATCTTGCCCGCGGCGTACATGCGCTCCTCGACGTCGACGGTGAGCGGCAGGAAGTCCGCGTCCTTCTGGCGGCCGACCGTCGCGGTGGAGAGGATCATCGTGTCGCCCGCGCGGACGACGACGGCGCCCCCGGCCTGGCGAGCCATCTTCCCGGTCTCGAAGGAGATCTCGGTGCCGGCGATCTCGACGGTGACGGTGGTCACGGCGTCAATGCTCATATGGGTAATTCCCTTCATGCCCCGGCCTCGGTCAGCCTGGGGCTCGTGTGGTTGCTTCTCGTATCGGAAGTGACCAGAACGATAGCCGGGCACCGGTCACCGTGTCAGCTCGGCCAGCCAGTCCGCGTCCGGCGGGCCGGCGAGCATCTCGGTGCCGGCGAACAGCGTGGGGGTCGCGGTCGCCCCGCCGCGGAGCGCGTCACGCACGTCCCGGGAGACGCGTGCGGCGACCTCCTCCGAACGCCGGTCGGCCTCCCAGCGCTCGAGATCGACCCCCATGACCTCCAGGTGCGCCCACAGGTGCGGGTCGTCGATCCGTCCCTGGTCGGCGTAGAGCGCCGATGCGAGCTCCCAGAAGCGCCCCTGGAGCCCGGCGGCCTCGACGGCGTGGGCCAGCGCGAGGGCACGGGGGTGCTTGGCCCTCAGGGCGAGGTGTCGCAGCACCATCCGGACGGGGGCGGCGCTCAGCCGCTCCCAGGCCAGCGCACACCGCGGGCAGCTGAAGTCCGCGTACATGACCACCATGGGACCGTCGCCGCGTAGGTGGTCGTCGTCGCGGAGCTCCGGGACGGGGCTTGAGCGCATGGAGTCCGCGGCCACCCCTGCACCGTACCCTCTCCGCGATGGCGCTCCGCACCCACATCCTGACCCGCGAGCAGCGCCTCGACGGCACCCCCGAGGAGGTCTTCGGCTTCTTCGCGGACGCGAAGAACCTCGAGGCGATCACCCCACCGCTCCTCCGCTTCAGCGTCGTCACGCCGACACCGATCGAGATGCAGGTCGGCGCCCTGATCGAGTACCGGCTGCGCGTGCATGGCGCGCCCGTGTCGTGGCTGACCTCGATCCAGGCGTGGGAGCCGCCGCACCGCTTCGTCGACATGCAGCTGAAGGGCCCCTACGCCCTCTGGCACCACACCCACAGCTTCGCGCCCGACGGGGACACGCACACGTTGATGACCGACACCGTGCGCTATGCGACCGGCTTCGGCCTGCTCGGAGAGCTCGCTCTCAGGCTCTTCGTCCGGCGTGACGTCGAGCGGATCTTCGCCCACCGCGCGAAGGTCATCGGGCCGCTGCTCGCCGCGGACATCGTCGCGCGCGCGGCTCGGGGCTGAGCTCAGGGACCGGTGGTCCCGCTCGTCGGCGGCGCCGCGGGTTCGGGAACCGCGGTCGGTGGCACCGGCTCGGTCGGGGCGGTCTGCGTGGTGTCCGGCGGCGCGGGTGCGGGGGTGGTCGTGGTGGTGGTCTGGGTGACGGTCGGCGTGCTCGTCTCCGGCGTCCGGGGGTCCGTCTCCTGCCCTTCCTCCTGCTGCTGGGAATCGGAGGAGCTCCCACCGAAGACGGTCGTGCGCTTCTCGCCGACGACCGAGGACTCCCCGAAGAGCAGTTCGGAGCTCGTCAGCAGGCCGACGCCGATGACGAACGCCACGAGGCCGGTGGCCAGCGCGATCAGCCGGCCGCGTCGCCGCGCGCGCCCCCCGGGCTCCGTGAGGGCGACCGAGCCGGAGCTTGCGGTCCCCTCTCGCGGCTCGAGCGGCACTGCCCCCTGCCGCACCCGGGTGCCGGTCGCGGTCACGCTGACCACCCGGATCTTCTCGGCCGGCCGGAGGAGGGCGTCGCCCACCAGGGTGACGATGATCGGGGTCGCCGCGGCACCGATGATCGTGCCGGGGCCCCACACCCGCGAGACGACGAGGGCCGCCACCGCGGAGGAGACGCTCGCGATGGCGATCGTGAGCAGGCGACGTCGCCGCTCGGAGTCCTCGGAGTGCTGGTGTGCTTGCGTGGACATCACGGCGACGGTAGCGACCGCCGCGACGATGTCCGGGGCGGCGCCCGCCTAGGCGGCCAGGCCGTCGAAGATCAGGTTGACGCCGGGCAGCTCGCCCGGGTTGTCCGCCAGATGCGACCAGGTGACGACGCCGTCGGGGCCGACGATGACGAGCGCGCGGTTGGTCATCCCGGCCGGCTCGAAGTACGCGCCGACCTGCTTGGCGAAGGAGCCCTTGGGCTCGAAGTCGGAGAGCTGCTCGATCGAGACGCCGAGCTTCTCCTTGAAGGCGGTCTGCGAGGGCGTCGCGTCGGTCGAGACGCCGTAGAGCGTCGCGCCTTGCGCGGAGAGCTCGGCGAGCGCCTCGGCGTAGACCTGGAACTGATCGGTGCACACCGAGCTGAAGGCGAACGGGTAGAAGACCAGGACGGTCGTCTTCCCGAGCAGGTCCTCCTGCGTGAAGCCCTCCCCGTCGGCGGTGGCCAGCGCGAAGTCGGGGACCTTGGTCCCCGGCGCGATGATGCTCACTTGCGCAGGCCGAGGAGCTTGATCAGCTCTCGGTAGCCCTCGAGATCGGACTGCTCGAGGTAGCGCAGCAGGCGGCGGCGCTGGCCGACGAGCATGAGCAGCCCGCGGCGGGAGTGGTGATCCTTCTTGTGGGAGCGGAGGTGCTGCGTCAGATCGTTGATGCGCTGCGTGAGCAGGGCGATCTGGACGCGCGTGTTGCCCGTGTCCTGGGGGTTCTCCCCGAACTGGCTGACGATCTCTTGCGTACGTTCCGGTGAAAGCGTGGTCATTGGCGAGGAGGGAGGCTAGCAAGCACGCGCGCCTGCTCCACGTCGGCGTGCATCTGCTCGACGAGCGCGTCCACCGACGCGAAGCGCTTCTCGCCGCGCAGCCGCTTGAGGAAGTCCACCCGGATCTCCCGGCCGTAGAGATCGCCGGTCCAGTCGATCAGGAACGCCTCGACGAGCTCGCCGCGACCGGTCGAGAACTGGGGGCGCACGCCGACGTTCGTCGCCGCCGCGACGGGCTCCTCATCGTCTGGCAGCTGCACGCGGCAGGCGTAGACCCCGTGCGCGGGCGTGACGAAGCCCGGATAGGGGACGAGGTTGGCCGTCGGGAAGCCGAGCGTGCGGCCGCGGGCATCGCCGTGGGCCACCGTGCCCGTCATGGAGAACGGAGCCCCCAGCAGCTGCCCGGCGTACTCGATCGCCCCCCCGGCGACGAGACCGCGGATGTGGCTCGAGGAGACGATCTCCCCGTCGACCTCGAGCAGCGGGACCACGCGCGCCGCGAAGCGGCCGTCGGCGGCCAGCAGCTCGGTGTCGCCCTGCGCCTTGGCGCCGTAGCGGAAGTTCTCCCCGACGCTGACGTGCGTGACACCCAGGCGACCGACGAGCACGTCGTCGTGGAACGCCTGGGCGCTCTGCGCGGCGAAGTCCCGGTCGAACTCGATGACCACGAGCTCTCGGGCCCCGATCTCGGCGATCAGCTCGGCCTTGCGGGCGAGCGGCGTCAGCAGGTGGGGCATCCCGACCGGGTCGATCACCGAGCGCGGGTGCGGATCGAAGGTGAGCACCGTGTCCGCCCCTTCGATGACCGCGCGATGCCCGAGATGGACCCCGTCGAAGGTGCCGACGGCGATGCGGCGCGGCCGGGGCGCGGCCTCGGGGAGGCGGGTGACGATCACGCCCTGAAGCCTACGACGGGCTTGAGCGTTCCGTCCGCGCGCGGCTCGGCGAGGGCGATCGGGCCGTCGTCGTCGGTGAGGACCACCGTCGGTGCCGCCTGGCCCGGCGGTGCCTCGATCGCCATACCGTGCCGGGCTCGCCGCGCGACCTCCCCCTCCACCCGCAGGGTGGGGAGGATCCGCTCGAGTCCGGGGCCGAGCCCGATGAGGTCCTCCGCGCTGGGCTCCGCCGAGGCCTCAGCGACGTCGAAGGGCCCGATCGCCGTGCGTCTGAGCGCGGTGCAGTACGCGTCACCGAGGTCGCCGACGAGTGTGCGGACGTACGTGCCGGCGGAGCACTCGATGAGGAAGTCCCGTGGGCCGGTCCGCTCGAAGCGGTGCACCTGGACCTCGCGATCGGGCAGCTCGAACTCGACCCCGGCGCGGGCCAGCGCGTAGGCGCGGCGCCCTTCGACGTGGATGGCCGAGTAGGCCGGCGGCTGCTGTCGGATCCGCCCGGTGGGCAGGTCGAGCGGCTCCGGCGGCATCCGTCCCGTCTCCACGATCTCGCCCTCGGGGTCGCCGGTGCTCGAGGTGAAGCCGAACCGCGCGGTCGTCTCGTACCGCTTGCGCAGGCCCATGACGTGGTCCTGCACGCGGGTCGCCCGGCCGAGCAGGATGACCAGGAGGCCGGTCGCGAACGGGTCGAGCGTTCCGGCGTGACCTACCCGGACCTTCCCGACGCCCTTGCGCGAGCGCTCGCGGCCGACAACCTCGCGCCGCACCCGCTGCACGATGTCGTGTGAGCTCACACCCGCCGGCTTGTCGATCAGGAGGAAGCCGTCCACGGAACCGGACGAGCCCGCGGAAGGGCTCAGGCGGGGCCGATCTGGCGGGTGATCTCGTCGCGGACGAACGCCACGAGATCGTCGTGTCCGAGCTCGGTCGTGAAGCCGGCGGCCTGCCGATGTCCCCCACCGCCGCCCGCCCGGGCGATGACCGAGACGTCGACCGCTCCGTCGGTGGCACGAAGGGAGACCTTCCGTCGACCGGGCGGATCGCTGTCGAGCTGCTCCCGGGCCAGTGCGGCCACCTTCGTGCCCTGCACGCACCGGAGGTGGTCGATGACCCCCTCGGAATGGGCCTCGTCGGCGCCGACCGTCAGAAAATCGTCCTTCCAGAGCTGCGTGATGGTCAGCCGGCCGCCGTCGAAGCGCTCGACATGACCGAGCCCGCGGGCCAGCAGGGCGAGCTTGGCGAAGGGCACCTCCTCGTAGAGCCGGCGCGAGATCGCGTTGACGTCCACCCCGGCGTCGATCAGCTCAGCGGCCATCGCGTGGGCCCGTGGACCGGTGTTCTCGTACATGAACTTCCCGGTGTCGGTCACGAGGCCGACGTAGAGCGCGTCGGCGATCGTCTGCGTCGGCTCCACGCCGAGCGCGCCCATCAGGTCCCAGACGATCTCGGCGGTGCAGGAGGCCGTCTCGACCACGTGGTTGACCGTCCCGAAGCGCGTGTTGTCGTGGTGGTGGTCGATGTTCAGGAGATGCCGCCCGGGCTGGTTGACGATCTCGGCGGGGTTGCGGTCGATGTTCCCGCAGTCGAGAAACACGACGGTCCGCTCGTGCAGGTCGGTCGGCGCCTCGAAGACGACATCCTCGAGCACGAGGAACGTGTACTCGTACGGCAGCGGGAACTCGTCGCGTCCGACGAAGACCACGACGTCCTTGTCCAGGGCGCGGAGCACGCCGTGCATCGCGACGAGCGAGCCCAGTGCGTCGCCGTCCGGGTTCTCGTGGGTCACCAGGACGAAGTGTTCGGCCCCGCGGAGCTCGTCGAGCACCAACCTCCGAGAGGCGTCGACCCAGGCGGCGCTCGTCACCGATCCCGCTCCTGCTTGCGCATCAGCTGCTCGAGCGCGAACGCCTTCTCGGCCGTGTCGTCGTACAGGAAGGCGAGCTCGGGGGTGTGCTTCATCCGCAGCGAGTCCGCCACACGGGCCTGGAGGAAGCCGTGAGCGGAGCGCAGACCATCGAGGCTCGCGCTCTTGGCCTCGTCGTCGCCGAGCACGCTCACGTGGACGCGCGCGTGCCGGAGGTCCGGGCTCGTCTTCACGTCGGTCACGGTGACAAAGCCGACGCGCGGATCCTTCAGCTCACCCGTGATCGCGTCGGAGAGCACCGCCCGCATCGCCTCGTCCACGCGGCGCATCCGCTCGACCGCCATCAGCGTCCCCTCCCGTCGACTGCGGGCCGGCTCACGCCAGCTCGCGGTCGACCTTGCGCGTCTCGTAGACCTCGAAGACGTCGCCTTCCTTGATGTCCTGGAAGTTCGAGAGCGTGATGCCGCACTCGAAGCCGGTCGCGACCTCGCGGGCGTCGTCGTTGAAGCGCTTGAGCCCGGCGACGGTGCTCGAGCCCACGACGGTCCCGTCACGGACGATCCGCACCTTGCCGCCCCTCGTGATCTTGCCCTCGGTGACGTAGGAGCCGGCGATGAGCCCGATCTTCGAGGCGCGGAAGATCGCGCGCACCTCGACCTGGCCGACGGTGTCCTCGACCTCTTCGGGGTCGAGCATGCCGGTCATCGCGTCGCGGAGCTCGTCGAGCGCCTTGTAGATGACCGAGTAGTGACGGATCTCGATGCCCTCGCGCTCGGCGGCGCCACGGGCGTCACCGACCGGGCGGACGTTGAAGCCCATGATGATCGCCTCGGAGGCCGAGGCCAGCATCACGTCGGACTCGGTGATCCCGCCAACGCCGGAGGAGATGACGTCGACGAAGACCTCATCCTGGGGCAGCTTGGCGATCTCGTCCTCGAGCGCCTCGACCGACCCGGCCACGTCGGCCTTGATGATGACCGCGAGCTCCTTGATGCCGCCGGTGCCCTGGCGCTTGAAGACGTCCTCGAGGGAGACCTTGCGGCCGGAGCGGCGCGCGAGCGCCTCGCTCTTGAGGCGGGTCTCGCGTTCGTTGGCCTCACGACGCGCGACACGGTCGTTCGCGACCACGCGGATGGTCTCGCCCGCGCGGGGAACCCCGTCGAAGCCGAGGATCTCGATCGGGTCGCCCGGGATCGCCTGCTTGGTGCGGGTTCCGTGGTAGTCGGTGAGCGCACGGACCTTGCCCCACTCGGGACCGGCCACGACGGCGTCGCCGATCTTCAGGGTGCCGCGCTGGACGAGCATCGTCACGACCGGGCCGCGGCCCGGGTCGAGCTTGGACTCGATGACGATGCCGGACGCGTCGGCGTTCGGGTTCGCCTTGAGGTCCTCGAGCTCGGCGACGACCTGGATGGTCTCGAGCAGGTCCTCGAGGCCGGTGCGGGCCTTGGCCGAGACGTCGACGAACTCGATGTCGCCGCCCCACTCGGACGGCTGGAGACCGAGCGTGGTCATCTCGGTGCGTACCCGGGTCGGGTCGGCGCCCTCCTTGTCGACCTTGTTGACGGCGACGAGCACCGGGACCTCGGCGGCCAGCGCGTGGTCGACCGCCTCGCGGGTCTGCGGCTTCACGCCGTCGTCGGCGGCGACCACGATGATCGCGATGTCGGTGGCCTTCGCGCCGCGGGCACGCATGGCGGTGAACGCCTCGTGGCCCGGGGTGTCGAGGAACGTGACGGCCTTGTCGCCGTGGTGCACCTGGTAGGCGCCGATGTGCTGGGTAATGCCGCC
Source organism: Solirubrobacterales bacterium (assembly GCA_013695395.1). Lineage (GTDB taxonomy): Bacteria > Actinomycetota > Thermoleophilia > Solirubrobacterales > Solirubrobacteraceae > Paraconexibacter. The sequence goes on along the minus strand of JACDAP010000454.1, from coordinate 201 downwards.
AGCCTCGCCGCCGACGACGTCGGCTTCGCGGATGGCGTCCAGCAGCGAGGTCTTGCCGTGGTCGACGTGGCCCATGATCGTGACCACCGGCGGGCGGTGCACGAGGTCGGCGGGGTCGTCCTCGTAGGCGGGGGCGTCGGCGTCCTCGTCCCCGACCGCGACGATCTCGACCGTGCGGTCGAACTCCTCGGCGATCAGCTC
>JACDAP010000094.1 GCA_013695395.1 Solirubrobacterales bacterium | reverse complement strand
GATCAGGAGTGGACGCGAGGCGGAGAGATCGACGGCGACCCACCAGAGCGCGTGCAGCGTGCGCGCGTCGGCCGCATCGCCGGCGGCGAGCGCGGTGGGCGCCTGTCCGAGCGCGGCGAGCGCCCGTCCGGAGGGCCCGGCGAGGAGCGCTTCCCGGATCGCCCCGTCGTACCGGGAGATCGAGCGCTCGACGAGCTGGCGGACGGCGCCCCAGGCCATTGCGCCTTCGAGCTCGTCCCCCGTGGCCTGGAGCCGTCCGAAGCCGCGGAGCTTGGCGAGTGCGCGAGTGTCCTTCACGAGCCGTGTCTTGCCGATGCCGGGCGGGCCCTCGAGCAGCAGCGCGCCGCCCTCGCCCTGGCTCGCGCGGTCGAGGAGGGCCGCGATGCGGTCGAGCTCCTCCTCGCGTTCGAGCGTCTCCGACACGGCGGAAGCGTACCCTCGCGTGGCCTGTGCGTCGCGCGGGTAGGTTTGCGTCATGAGCACAACCTCGGCAGCCCGTCTCATCGGTCTCGACGACCTCGACTCCTCGCAGGTCTCGGTGGTCGAGACGCCCGCGGGGAAGATGGCGGTCGGGATGGTCGACGGCACGCCGTTCGCCACCTCCAACCGCTGCCGCCACCTCCTGGCCTCGCTCGGTGAGGGCAAGGTCGTCGACGGCTGCCTGGAGTGCCCCTGGCACGGCGCCCGCTACGACGTCTCCAGCGGCGAGATGGTGCTCGGTCCGCAGGGCGCGTTCAAGCCGATCGCCGGCGCCGTCAAGAGCACGCTCGGTGCGCGCAAGCTCAAGACCTACCCGGTCGAGGTGCGCGACGGGGCGATCTGGCTGGTGGGCTGAGGCTCACAGCTCGAGCAGCTCGATCTCGCAGAGGTCTCGAGCGCCCCGGGCGAGCCTGCCGTCAGCCGTCAGCAGCGGGACGTTCTCGCGCATGGCCAGGGCGACGTAGAGAGCGTCGTACCCCGAGACCGATTCGGCGAGCGTCCAGGCAGCTTCGATGAGTTCCCAGGCCGGGATCCTCAGGAAGGGGGCGATGCTCGTGGTGGTGATCAGGTCGTCGCCCTCGAACCGTGCGAGCTTCTTCGCCCGGACGAGTCCGCGAGCGCTGTGAAGGACCTCAGCGTCGAAGTGCCCGGGGACCACTGCTTCGTCGAGTCCGGCCTCGCGCAGGAGCGGCGTCCCCCAGGCCTCCACCCACGCCGAGGCGTCGATCACCTTCACCGTTGTCCGAGCGTGACGGCCGCGAGGATCTGCTGCTCACGTTCCTCGCGTCCGGCCTTGAGGATCTCCACGACATCGAACGGGTCGTGGGACGTCCGCGACCCCGCCTCGACGCGCGCCATCGTCTCGTCCCAGGTTGCCTTGCGTCCCAGGTCGGCCTCGATGAGCCGCAGCACGTACTCGCGCATCGAGATGCCGTTCAGGGCGGCCCTGTGCCGGAGCGCCTCGTGCGTTCCGGCCGGGAGATCCTTCAACTGGAGGTGGGGCATATCATGACGATGGCATGACGCCAGCGACCGGTCAAGCGGCCGGGAGCGGCCCGCCGGCCAGCGCGACGACGACGCCGAGGAGCGCCGCAACGAGCAGCACGAGCACGCCCCCGGCTCTCCGGCTGAGCAGCGCGAGCCCCGCCACCACGAGCACCGCGACCTGCCACGGCTCGCGCACCCCGTCGAGCAGCACGACCGCCGCCCCAAGGATCGCGCCGACCGCCGCCGGGCCCGCACCGTCGAGGAACGCGCGAGCACTTGGGTTGTCCCGCAGGCGCGCGAACCGGGGCGCGAGGCCGATCACGAGCGCGAACGACGGTGCGAAGGCGACGAGCGCCGCGAGCGCACCGCCGGGGATGCCCGCCGCGCCGTAGCCCACCGCAGCCACCGTCTGCACAACCGGCCCGGGCGTGATCTGCCCGAGGGCGACCGCGTTCAGGAACTCCGCCTGGGAGAGCCAGCCGTTCACCTCGACCGCGTCGGCCTGCATCAGCGGGATGATCACGAAGCCGCCGCCGTAGCTGAGTGCGCCGACCTTGAAGGCGGTCCACACGAGCGCGGGGAGCGTCGCGAGCCCCGGCCCAGCGGCCGCGCCGGTCTCGCTCCCACCCGGGCCGCGCCGGAGCGCCAGCTCCATCAGCCCGGCGAGCAGCAGCACGAGCACGACGGCGGGGCCGAGGGCGACGGTCGCCGCGGCTCCTGCCGTGAGGTAGACCACGCGGCGCACGGTCTGCTGCGGGTCGAGCGGTCCCTCGCCGGCGCCGGTGATCGAGGCGCGGACGAGCTTCAGC
>JACDAP010000082.1 GCA_013695395.1 Solirubrobacterales bacterium | reverse complement strand
GTGCGGCGCGAGGGCCGCGCCGTGCGCTTTGCGTTCCGGCGCGCCCGTCGTCGCGACTCCGCGCGTTTCACGGTCACCGACAGTGGCATTCCGGCGGGCACGTACCGGGTCGCGTTCCGCTGGCGCGAAAGCGGCCGCGCGGTAACCCGCGGGACGGCGAGCGTCGCCGTCGTCGCGGGCACGCGACCTACGCGATGAGCACCTTGATCGCCTCGCGGTCGCTCATCGCGCGGTACCCGTCGGCGGTCTCCTCGAGGGCGACCGTGCGGTCGAAGACGCGGCCGGGCTGCAGGCGCCCCTCGAGGACGTCGGGCAGCAGCTCCTCGATGTAGGCGCGGGCGGGCGCGATGCCGCCCGCGACCGTCACGTTGTGCAAGAACGTCGGCCGGGCGCCGGCCATCGCCTTGAACTGCGGGACGCCGACGCGGCCGATCGTGCCGCCCGGCCGCACGATCTCCGTGGCGGTGGCGAAGGATGCCTCCTCGCCGACGCACTCCATGACGCAGTGCACGCCGTCGCCGCCCGTGAGCCCCTCGACCTCGGCCACGGCCTCCTTGCCGCGGACGGCCACGACGTCGGTGGCGCCGAACTCGCGACCCAGGTTCGTGCGGTCCTCGTGCCGGCCGAGCAGGATGATCTGCTCGGCGCCGAGCCGCTTGGCGGCCATGACCCCGCAGAGGCCCACCGCGCCGTCGCCGACGACCGCGACGACCTTCCCGGGCTCGACGCGGGCGCTGACCGCAGCGTGGTGCCCGGTGGAGAACACGTCGGAGAGCGTGAGGAGCGAGGGCATCAGCGCATCGTCGGCGGGAACGTCGAGCACGACGAGCGTGCCGTCCGCGTGCGGGACGCAGACCGCCTCGCCCTGGCCGCCGTCGTTGCCGCCCATGCCCCAGAACGCGACGTTCTTGCACGAGGTCTGCAGACCCTCCCGGCAGAAGACGCAGGAGCCGTCGGAAGCGACGAAGGGCGCGACCACGACATCGCCCTTCTTCACGGTCGAGACCTCCGCCCCCACGTCCTCCACGACGCCGATGAACTCGTGGCCCATCCGCATCGCGTCACCCGCGTGGGACTTGTACGGCCAGAGGTCGCTGCCGCAGATGCAGGAGCGGGTCACCCGCACGAGGGCGTCGGTCGGGTTGGCGATCGAGGCGTCGGGGACGTCCTCGACCCGGACGTCGCCGGCGGCGTACATGAGGGTGGCGCGCATCGTTCGAACCTACCCGGTCCCACGCCTCCTCAAGGCGGCCTCAGGCGGGATCGCGCTCGCGCACCGGCACCGGCTCGGCCGGGTGTGCGGGGCGACGCGTCGGCACCGGCCGGCGCTCGGAGATGCGGCCCGGCTCACGCAGGCGGACGGGCGAGGGCTGGGTTTCGGAGAACACAGGGCGCTCGACGCCGCCACCGCCCGGATCCGGGCTGGGCCCGACCGGACCGTCGGGCCGGTCCTTCGGCCACCAGTCACGCCAGGAGCCTGCGTCCTGATCGTCCTTGTCGATCAGCGCCCAGACCAGGACACCTGCACCGACGACGTGCACACCGAAGGTGAGCAGGAGGGCGAGGAGCTCCATGTGTCCACTGAGTTCCATGTTCCGGAGGCTATCCAGCCGCCTGGTCGCTACGCGCCGACTTGACCCCGCACGGCGAGCAGGGCCAGCACGGCCTCCGCCGCGTGGGCACCGGAGGCCCGCTTGCCACCGCTGGCGCGGGCCTCGGCCTGTGCCATGCTCTCGACGGTCAGCACGCCGAAGCCGCACGGCACGCCGGTGGCGAGCTGCACGTCCATGATGCCGCGGGCGGACTCACCGCAGACGTAGTCGTAGTGCGTCGTCTCACCGCGGATCACGGCGCCGAGGCAGGCGATCCCGTCGTAGCGGCCGGAGTCGGCGCAGAACCGCGCCGCGAGTGGCAGCTCGAAGGCGCCGGGGACCTCGAAGACCTCGACCTCGCCTCCCACCTCCTCGAAGACCTGGCGCGCGGACGCGATCAGGCTGTCGGCGAGCCCGCGGTAGAAGGTCCCGGCGACGATCGCGTAGCGGCTCACGCACCGCCCTCCCGCTCGGCGTCGGCCCGTCGCTCGGCGGCCAGCATGTCCGCGTCCACGTTCAGCCCCTGATGGTGCAGGATGTGCCCCATCTTCTGCGCCTTGGCGCGCAGGTAGGCCTCGTTGTGCGGGTTCGGCAGATGCTCGATCGGGACCTGGTCTGAGACCGTGAGGCCGTAGCCCTCCAGGCCGCGGATCTTCTTCGGGTTGTTGGTCAGCAGCCGCATCGACGAGAGGCCCAGGTCCACGAGGATCTGGGCGCCGATCCCGTAGTCGCGCAGGTCGGCGGGCAGCCCGAGCTTGAGGTTGGCGTCGACCGTGTCGTAGCCCTCCTCCTGCAGCTTGTAGGCGCGCAGCTTGTTCAGCAGGCCGATGCCGCGGCCCTCCTGGGAGAGGTAGAGCAGGACGCCCTGCCCGGCGGCCTCGATCATCGCCAGCGCGCTCTCGAGCTGCTCGCCGCAGTCGCAGCGCAGGGAGTGGAAGACGTCACCGGTCAGACACTCGGAATGGACGCGCACCAGCACGTCCGAGGCGCCGGCGACCTCGCCCTTGACCAGGGCGACGTGGTGCTTGTCGTCGACCAGGGAGCGGTAGCCGACCACGTCGAAGACACCGGCCGAGGTCGGCAGTGCCGTCTGCACCACGCGCTCGACGAGCTTGTCGTGCCGCCGCCGGTAGGCGATCAGATCGGCGATCGTGACCATCTTCAGCCCGTGCTTGTGGCAGTAGGGCTTGAGGTCGCCGACCCGGGCCATCGACCCGTCCTCGTTCATGATCTCGCAGATCACGCCGGCCGGTTCGCAGCCGGCCAGCCGCGCCAGGTCGACGGAGGCCTCCGTGTGGCCGGTGCGTTCGAGAACGCCGCCGGGCTTGGCCTTCAGCGGACTGACGTGGCCGGGGGTGACGATGTCCCGCCGTCCCTTCTCCGGATCGGCCGCGGTGCGGATCGTGACCGCGCGGTCGGCCGCGGAGATCCCGGTGGTGACACCCTCGGCCGCCTCGATGGTCACGGTGAACGGCGTCTCGAAGGCGGAGTCGTTCTTGGCCGCCTGGAGCTCGAGCCCGAGCTCCTCGCAGCGCTCGGGGGTGAGCGCGAGGCAGATCCACCCACGCGCGTGGGTCGCCATGAAGTTCACCGCGTCGGGGGTGACGTGCTCGGCGGCGATGACGAGGTCGCCCTCGTTCTCGCGGTCCTCGTCGTCGGTCACGACGACGAACTTCCCGGCGGCGAGGTCCTCGAGCGCCTCTTCGATGGTGCTGAAGCCGTCGGGCTGCGCCGCGGTGGCGGTCGTGCTCGGGGTACTCATCGGATGTGCGCTCCCATCATCTTCTCGGCGTACTTGGCCATGACGTCGACCTCCAGGTTGACTCGGACACCAGGTACGGTCGCGCCCAGGGTGGTGCGCGCCAGGGTCTCCGGGATGAGCGAGACGCTGAACTGCGTATCGGACACGGTCGCGACGGTCAGCGAGACGCCGTCGATCGCGATCGAGCCCTTCTCCACGACGTAGCGCAGCAGCTCGGGCGCGGCGTCGAAGCTGATGCGGCGGGCCAGCCCGTCCTCGGTGACCTGTGCGACGGTGCCGATGCCGTCGACGTGGCCCTGCATGATGTGCCCGCCGAGGCGCCCGTCGGCGCGCAGCGCGAGCTCCAGGTTGACCGGCGCTCCCGCCTGCGCCGCCGCGAGGGATGAGCGCATCAGCGTCTCGTTCATGACGTCGGCCGCGAAGGTCTCGGCGGTCGGCGCGACGGCCGTGAGGCAGACGCCGTTGACCGCGATCGAGTCGCCCGGCCCGAGCTCCGCGGCCAGACGGGTGCGCACGGTCAACCGTGCGCCGTCGCCCGTGGTCTCCACGGCGTCGACGGTTCCGAGGTCGGCGACCAGCCCGGTGAACATCTCACCACTCCTTCAGGCGGGCGCGCAGCACGATGTCGTCGCCCGAGCGCTCGCAGTCGAGGGTCAGCGCACGCAGGGCCTCGGAGACCCGGTCGACCCCCTCGCCCTCCAGTGGGTCGCGGCCCGAGCGCCCGCCGAGCAGGATCGGCGCGATGAAGAAGCGCAGCTCGTCGATCTCCCCGGCGTCGAGGAACGCTCCGGCCAGCCGCGGGCCGCCTTCGAGCAACAGCGAGCTGATGTCGCGCTCGCCGAGCTGGGTCAGCGCGGAGCGGACCCGGGCGGGCGAGTTCTCCCCGCTCGCGACGATCACGTCCGCCCCCGCCATCTCGAGGGCGTCGGTGGCCTGCCGGGGAGCAGCCCGGGAGACGACGACCGAGAGCGGAAGCTCGGCCGCAGCGGAGGCCAGGCGAGCGTCGAGCGGCAGACGGGCGAGCGCGTCGAAGACCACCCGCCGCGGCTGGTGGTGCACGTTCTCGATCCGGGCGGTCAGCTGCGGATCGTCGGCCAGGGCGGTCCCGATGCCGACGGCGACCGCATCGACCTGGGAGCGCCACCGGTGGGCGAGCTCCCGCGAGAGCGCGGAGGAGATCCACTTGGAGTCGCCGGTCTGGGTGGCGACCTTCCCGTCGAGCGTCATCGCGGACTTGAAGAGCACCCAGGGCCGCCCGGTCCGCGCGTGCTTGCGGAATCCCTGGTTGAGCAGGCGCGCCCGGGCCGCGAGCTCTCCGTCGGCCACGTCGACCTCGATCCCCTCGTCGCGGAGGATGCCGAGACCGCGGCCCGCGGCCTTCTCGGTCGGATCGTCGGAGGCGACCACCACGCGGGCGAGGCCCGCCGCGAGGATCGCCTCGGTGCACGGCGGGGTCTTGCCCTGGTGGCAGCACGGCTCCAGCGAGACGTAGATCGTCGCGCCGGAGAGATCGGCCCCGCCGCAGGCGGCGATGGCCTGCACCTCGGCGTGCGGGCCGCCGAACTCTCCGTGGAAGCCCTCCCCGAGCACGTCGCCGTCACGGGCGATCACGGCGCCGACCATCGGGTTCGGGTGCACCCGCCCGAGGCCCTGCTCCGCGAGCTCGATGGCCCGGGTCAGGAGAGAGTGGTCGGTCTGGGTACGCAGCATGCGGGGCTCGGTTCCGCAGTCTACGAAGGGCGGGTCGCCCCTCAGGGTGCGCAGCGGCCGCCGGTGAGACGGTAGATCTGCATGACCGGCCCCGGCTGCTCGAAGGCCAGCGGCGCGTAGTTGAAGGAGAAGTCGAAGTTGAAGTCCACCGGCGTCGCTCCCTCCTTGAACGGATTGGCCTCGAAGACGAGCTCGCCCCGGCGCTCCAGCGCCGCGTAGTAGGCGATCGCGCCCGGGACCTCGCTCGGCGCAGCCTCAGCGCGGCCGCGCTGGGTCGAGCCGGAGACCACCCAGCAGTAGCCCTCCGCCTCGTAGCGGTCGATCAGCGCAGGCTGGAGGGTGCGCTCGTAGTCCTCGATGTTCACGATCCGCCCGCGCCCGGGGATGACCGACCCGTCCTCCGCGAAGTTCGAGCGCGAGGTCGGGAACTTGACCCAGCGGTTCCCGTTGGAGGAGAGCTTCGACGGCTCGCCGATGTCCTGCGCCCAGCCGTCCGGGAAGACCGGCTCGGCGACGATCCGGGTGGCGACCGTCTTCGCGCTGCTGCCCAAGCGGCCCGGCAGCTCCTGCGTCTCGGGCACGTTGGCGACCATCCAGGCGCGCGCCTCGTTCCGGGTGTCCTCCCGGGAGAGCACCTGGCTCGAGTGCAGCGTCGAGATCGCGCCCTGGGCGCAGAGGCCGAGCACGGCGAGGGTGATCAGCGTCGGGCGCAGCCGTGGGTAGCGGGCCGCGGCCCGGTCGGCGAGCTCGAGCGCGAGGTAGGCGGCCAGCAGGCAGGCGATCGGGATGATCGGCAGCAGCCAGCGGCCGAAGAAGCGGGACTGGATCCCCATGAACAGCAGGAAGACGAACGGGGCCGGGGCGAGGACCCAGAGCAGGCGTGGCTCGTCGCGGTAGAGCCAGACGAGGCCGCCGAGCGCGGCCAGCGCCGGAATCCAGCCGAGCCCCCAGGTGAGGGTCCACAGGTAGTAGAAGACCCCGTTGTCCTGCGTCAGGCCCAGCTTGCCCGCGGTGTCGGCCGCGGCGTCGTTCTGGTGGGCGAGGCCGTCGAAGAACTCGGGGAAGCTCAGCACCGCGTACGGGTTGGCGATCACGAAGCCCGCGAGCGCGACCCCTCCGGCGATCGCGACCCCTCGCGTCGCGGGACCACGGCCCTCCGGCGCGACGAACTGGACCGCCGCCGCGCCGAGCAGCGGGAGGAGCACGATCCCGCCGGTGTACTTCGTCGCGGCGGCCAGGCCGAGCGCGAGACCCGCGAGGGCGTAGTCGCGCGTGCGCCCGAAGCGCAGGATCCCCGCGGAGGCCCACAGGCAGAGGCACACGGGAGCGAGCGTGGGCACGTCGTTGAGCGCGAGCTTCGAGTAGAAGACGGGCAGGAAGGCGACCGCGAGCAGGCCGGCGGCGAGCAGGCCGACGCGGCGGTCGAAGAACCGCTTGCCGGTCAGGTAGAGCAGCCAGACCGCCAGGGTGCCGAGTACCGCGGCGGTGACCCGCGCGGCCACGAAGACGGCGGTCGGGTCGGTCGTATAGGCCTCCGAGATGCCGTCGCGGCCGCCGAACCAGACGGCGAAGACCGCGTGCAGGACGTAGGTGTAGGCCGGCGGGTTGACGAAGTAGTGCGGGTTCAGGTCGTGCCCGAACATGCCGATCGCCTTGGGGACGAAGTGTGCGTTCTCGTCGGCGTTGTAGGCGTAGGGCAGGCCGTGGCCGACGCCCCAGATCCGCACGAGGAACGCGGCGAGCAGGAGCCCAGCGACCGCGACGGTCCAGCCCGTGGGCCGCCGCAGCGCGAAGCGGATCCGCCGCTCGCCGGCCACGGTGGTCCCCCCGTCGATCAGCACTTCACGTACGCGGCGTAGTAGGGCGTGGTGGCGGCACGGACCCACCCGGGGGCCGGGACCGAGTCGAGCGGGTCGTCGCCGGAGTCGACGATCGCCTGGCGCAGCATCGCGGTCCGGTTGACGACGAAGAGGGCCACGCCGCGGTCGGGCAGGCGGCCGATGTCCCGCTTCGGCTGCGCTCCCCCCTCCGGATCGGCGCGCGCGTAGACGCCGGCCTCGCCCCGGTCGAGGATCCAGCGCGTGTCCGGGACCAGCTTGTGGCTCGGCACCGAGACCGGCCCGCAGGCGAGGCCCCGCTGGACCGCGGGGGCGGCCAGCACCTGCTCGAGCGCGGTGTGCGACTCCCCACGGAAGCGGAGGTCGGTGTCGAACGAGGTGAGGCTGATGCGGGGCACCGTGTAGGCGACGGCGGCCAGGGCCAGGATCCCCGCCGCGGCCATCCAGCCGGTCCGCACCCGGCCCGGCTCGAGCATGCTCCAGCCCGCGAAGGCGACGCCCGCGAAGACCATCATCATCAGCGACGGGACGAGCAGGTAGCGGTCGATGACGGAGAGGCCGGCCAGGCCGATCAGCAGGAACGTCCCGAGCCCCACCCCCCACACGGCGGCGGGCGCGGAGACCCGGCGCGGCACCAGGTAGACGGCGAGCGCCAGCCCGCCGAGCCCAGCCGCGAAGATCGGCGCCTTGTCCAGGTTGATCAGGTACTTCACGGCCAGGCCGGGGACCTCGCCGATCGGCTTGTTGCGCCCCAGGGATCCGGCCAGCTCGCTCGTGTGGGTCTGCGAGAAGAGCGGATCCCCGGTCGCCCACCAGTCGAGCGAGACCCAGATGGCCGGGCCGATCCAGGTCAGCGCCGCGTAGAGCCCGCGCTGCCGCCAGCTCGAGCCCCGGAACATCCACAGGAAGTAGGCGCCGGAGAGCAGCCAGGCCTCGGGTCTCATGAGCGCGGCGAGAGCGAGCAGGACGAAGACCGAGGTGCCGCGGTGGGGCCGGGAGGCCTCCAGGGCGACCGCCCAGATCACCGCGGCGAGGTAGGCGACGTCGATGTAGCCGCGGGCGGCGAGGAAGGCGAAGTCGAAGCGGGTGCAGAGCAGGATCGCGGCGACCAGGCCGACCGCAGGGGTGAAGGCGACCCGGCCGAGCCGGTAGAGCCCGGCGGCGAGGAGCAGGAAGCTCACGAACGTCGCGGCGATCATCACCCGGTCCGCGCCGTCGCCGAGCAGGCTGAGGCCGGCGCCGAAGAAGACGGCGAGCGGATGCTGCGTGGGCGCGCGGTAGACGTCGAAGCTCGGCTTGACCCCGTCGAGCAGCTCCCGGCCCCAGAGCAGCGAGTAGTAGCTGTCGTAGTTCGGGTAGGTCGGGTAGACGAGGAAGGCGACGAGCGCCCCGACGGCTAGCAGCGCGAAGCAGGCGGCGGGCAGCCGGTCCAGGCGGCGACGGGTCGGGGGCCCTGCGGGCGCGGGAACGGTGCCCGTGCTCTGGCGGGTGAGCGTCGCGGTCTGCATGCCTGGCGAGAATCATCCTCCTGCGCCCGGCGTTCTACGCTGGTCGGGCGTCTGTGATGCTCCGGGGACGAGTGTACGGCACCATCGGGACTCGTAACCCGGGGTGCCGCCCGGGGTCATCTACCACTTGACCACCTCCCCGTCGGAAGCGTCCTCCATGAAGCTCATCATCCAGATTCCCTGTTGGGACGAAGAAGAACAGCTCCCCGGCACGTTGGCCGACCTCCCGCGTGAGGTCCCCGGCTTCGACGTCGTCGAATGGCTGATCATCGACGACGGCTCGACCGACCGGACGATCGAGGTCGCCCGCGAGCACGGCGTTGACCACATCGTCAAGCTGACGAACAACAAGGGCCTCGCCGCCGGCTTCCAGGCCGGCCTCGACGCATGCCTCAAGCTCGGGGCGGACGTCATCGTCAACACCGACGCCGACAACCAGTACTCGGCCCTCGACATCCCGCTGCTCGTCGAGCCGATCATCGCCCGCCGGGCCGACATGGTGATCGGCGACCGCGAGACCGACACGATCGAGCACTTCTCGCCGCTGAAGAAGCGGCTGCAGAAGCTCGGCTCGGGCGTCGTGCGCGCGGCCTCGGACACCGACGTCCCCGACACGACCTCCGGCTTCCGGGCCTACAACCGTGAGGCCGCCCTGCAGATGGCGGTCGTCTCGAAGTACACGTACACGCTCGAGACGATCATCCAGGCGGGCAAGCTGCTGGTCGCCACCGCGCACGTCCCGATCCGGACGAACGAGAAGACGCGCGAGTCCAAGCTCTTCCCGAGCATGGGCGCCTACGTGCGCCGGAACGCCGTGGCGATCTCCCGGATCTACGCGCAGTACGAGCCGCTAAAGGTCTTCTCGTTCATCGCGCTCGTCCTGTTCACGCTCTCGCTGATCCCGTTCGGTCGCTTCTTCTTCGCCTACTTCATCGAGGGCGACGGCGCCGGCCACGTGCAGTCGCTCATCTTCGGCGCGGTGCTCTTCAACTCCGCCGTCGTCGTGGGAGTCCTCGGCATCATCGGTGACCTCCTGTACTCCCAGCGGGTGATGGCCCAGCGGACCTACGAGAAGATCCGCCGCATCGAGCTCGAGCTCGGCGTGCCGCCGTCGCACTACGAGCCGGGCGCCAAGCCCACCGGCCAGAGCCCGACCACGGGCGCGGACGCCGCCCCCACCTCCACCGAGGACGACCGAGAGGCAGTTCGCGCATGACCCCGCCCCCCGTGACCGTCGACGACTCCGGTGTCGTCACCGGCAACACGTACGACAAGTACGGCTCGAACAACCCGGTCGTCAAGCGGCTCATGGCCCGCTTCGAGGCGACGCTCGAGGAGCTCTTCGCGCAGGCCGCGCCGACGTCGCTGCTCGACGTGGGCTGCGGCGAGGGCGTGCTCGTCCACGAGTGGGCCAAGCAGATCGCCCCCGCCCGCGTGGTCGGCATCGACCTCGAGGAGCCCTCGATCCAGGCCGGCTGGGCCGAGCGCCAGGCCGAGAACCTCGAGTACAAGATCATGCACGCGGAGAACCTGCCGTTCGCGGACGGCGAGTTCGACTGCGCGACGGCGATCGAGGTTCTCGAGCATGTGCCCGACCCGGCGCACACGGTGGCCGAGATGGCGCGCTGTGCGCAGCGTCACCTGCTCGTCTCGGTCCCGCGCGAGCCGCTCTGGCGCGGCCTGAACATGGCCCGCGGTGCCTACGTCAAGGAGCTCGGGAACACGCCCGGGCACGTCAACCACTGGTCCAAGCGCTCCTTCGTGGAGCTGCTCTCCCGCCACGGCGAGGTCATCGAGGCCCGCTCGCCGTTCCCGTGGACCATGCTGCTCGTCCGCCTCTAGCGATGCGCCGCCCGCACGCCCGCGGCCACCGGGCGCCGGGGCGCCGGTGAGCACCGAGCCGGTCTCCGCGGCGCTCGTCGACGGCGCCGCCGAGGAGGCCCTGGTCGAGGCCGATCCCGGCGCCGGCTACGGCCGCGGGGCCCGGATCCTCTCGATCGGCATCGCGACGACGGGCCTCGTCACCTTTGCGTACTTCTCGCTGGCCTCCTACCACCTGAGCGAGGCGGAGTACGGGTTCGTCTCCACGCTGTGGGCGATCCTGTTCATCACGATCTCGGTGATCTACCGGCCGGTCGAGCAGCTGCTCTCCCGGACGATCGCCGACCGCCGGGCCCGTGGCCTCGTCGACCACCACCCGCTGCGCGGTCCGATCGCCATCCAGGCCGCGTTCGCCGGGCTCTTCCTCGTGGCCGCGTTCGCGCTGCGCGGGCCGCTGGAGAGCGCTCTCGGGGGCTCCGCGCTCTTCTACGTGCTGGTCGGGAGCGCGCTGGCCTACGCGGCCTCCTACTTCGCCCGCGGCTACTGCGCCGGTCACGGCTGGTTCGGCCTCTACGGCGGGCTCGTGTTCTTCGAGGCGATCGCGCGCGTCTGCTTCCCGCTGGCTGCGGTGGTCGGGATCGCCTCCGGGGAGACGTTCGTCGCGCTCGGGATCCTCGCCGCGCCGATCGCCTCGCTGGTCGTCGTGCCGTTCGCGCTGCGACGCCACACCGCCCGCGCGCCGGACGCCAGAGCGCAGGCCAAGAGCGCGCAGGCGGGCGGCGACGGGCGGTTCGCCGTGGCGGTCGCGGGCATCGGCCTCGCCGAGCAGGCGCTGCTCAACGTGGCCGTCCTTCTCGTCCCGTCGGGGAAGGCGGCGGGCGTGGTCTTCAGCGCCTTCCTCATCACCCGGATCCCGCTCCAGCTCTTCCAGTCGGTGCAGACCTCGCTGCTGCCGCACCTCGCGGGCCTGGAGGCCACCGAGGGCCGCGCCGCGTTCGCCAAGGCGATCCGGACCACGCTGCTGGCGGTGGCAGGCTTCGCCCTGGCCGTGGCGCTCGGGCTGCTCGTCCTCGGCCCGCTGGCGCTTGAGCTGCTGCTCAACAAGCCGGGCTACTCGGGGCTCGGTCTGGCGACCGTCGCGGTCGGGATGGGCTTCCACCTGGCCTCGGGCACGCTCAACCAGGCGGCACTGGCCCGGGGCCGCGCGGACGCGGCGGCCGGGCTGTGGCTGGGCGCCGCCGCGCTCTTCGCCGCCTGGATGCTGCTCGAGCCGATCAGTGACGCGCTCGTGCGGGCCGAGGTCGGCTACCTGGGAGCGACGATGCTCCTGGCCGCCGGGCTGTGGGGGCTCTACCGGCGCGGCTGAGCTGCGGCACACGCAGGGGGTTTGCGCAAAAAGTGACGCATATGGTCACCTACTGCGCACTCCCCCGCGGCGCTCAGTCGACGACGCGCTCGGCTCCCGCGTAGACGTTGACGCGGCCCCCGCCTCTGGCGAAGCCCGCCAGCGTGAGGCCGTGCTCGAGCGCCAGGGACACGGCCAGCGAGGTCGGGGCGCCCGCGCCGACGAGCACCGGGGCGCCCGCCACTAGCGCCTTCTGCACGAGCTCGAAGGAGAGCCGGCCGGAGACGCAGAGCAGCAGACCCTCGAGCGGGAGCGCGTCGTCGAGGGCGCGGCGCCCGATCACCTTGTCCATCGCGTTGTGGCGCCCGACGTCCTCGCGCGCGTAAAGCAACTCGCCCGCGCGGGAGAACAGGCCCGTGGCGTGCAGGCCGCCCGTGCGGGCGAAGGTGTGCTGATGGGCGCGTAGGCGCTCGGGGAGATCGGCAAGCAGGGTG
>JACDAP010000072.1 GCA_013695395.1 Solirubrobacterales bacterium | reverse complement strand
CGCTGGCGGTACGGGGGAAGGGCGGTGCTCGGCGCGGCCGAAGCGCGGCGGCGTGTTCCCCAGATCACGATATGCGCGATCCAGGAAGCACGCCGACGCCAAACGCCGCTAGGGGAAGACGGTGATCGGCACCGTGAAGGTGCGCTTCCCGTCAGGCCGGCTCGGGGGTGCGCGCCCAGAAGTCCGCGCACGCCTCGCACGTCTTCTCCGGAATCACGCCGATCCGCATCAGCGCGGCGAAGATCGTGCAGCCGGCGCAGAACGCGACGACCGACTCGAGCGTGGCGAAGACGAAGATCATGCCGGTGAGCAGGTCGGCGGCGAGGGTCCACCCCAGCGCGAGCGCGAAGATCGCGGCGAGCGTCGTGCAGACCGCGCCGATGCCCTGGGCGAAGCGCTTGGGCGGCCCCGGAACAAGCCTCGGCTCGCCGAGCCGGGGTGCGACGACGCGCATCGCGAAGCGGCCGAGCGGGGAGAGCGTGGGCCCGGTCGCGACCCGGGCCAGGAACCCGTAGGCGAGGGGCACGAGCAGCCAGTGCCAGCCGGTGAGGAGGATCAGGAGCGCGACGGCGGCCACCACGCCGGCAACCACGCGAGCGGCCTTCTCGTTGACCGGGTTCGGGAACGTGAAGAATTCCGACATGCTTTCAGGGTATTCGGCGAGCGCCGCGCGCCCGGGGCGGTGCGCCCGGCTAGAAGCGGCCGTCGCCGGCGCCGTCGGTGCGGCCCTCGGCGTAGGCGTCGTTCTCGGCCTTCTCGCCCAGCGCTCCCAAGGCGGCGAAGGCGATGAGGCCCTGCGCGAGCGCGGGGAAGACGACGAAGAAGACGATGACGAGCCCGAAGGTCGCCGAGAACGCGCTCAGACCGAGAACCATGAGGTCGCGATCATAGCCGCCGGGGGGACGGGCGGGCGCGCCGAGTGCGATCTGCCGCAGAGTAGATGAACGTGTTGGTACGGTCGCGCGCATGTTTCCTCGCACCGCGCTCGCGGCCCTTGCGGCGACCCTCTCCGTGCTCGCCTTCGCGAGCCCCGCCACCGCCGCCTTCGATCCCGCCTACGAGCTGTCGAACTTCTCGAAGATCAACGAGCGCTTCCAGCACGTTGTGAGCAAGCCGGAGTACCAGGTGCTGCTGCGTGAGAAGAGCGCGATCCGCGAGGTGCAGGGCGTGCAGATTTTCGCCGGCGACCCGCAGCGCTTCTTCTTCGGGCAGCTCTGCTGGCAGAAGATGGACGGCTGCGCGGGGGAGGTCCGGGCGTACGACTGGAGCACGCGCGGTGCCGGCCTCGCGACCCCGGTCTCCTGGGTGGCCCGCAACGGGTCGGTCATCTCGGGCCACGTGTGGGCCACGGCGGAGGGCCCCGCCAAGCGGCCGGGCGTCGTGCTCACGACCGGCTCGGTCCAGGCGCCGGAGGAGCTCTACTGGACGCAGATCCAGACGCTCGCCAAGGCGGGTTACGTCGTGCTCACCTGGGACGTCCAGGGGCAGGGCTACTCGGACACCTTCGGTGAGGGCGAGGACCGGATGGACGGCGTTCCGTCGCAGTCCGGCCGTCCGTTCTACGACGGGACCGAGGACGCGCTCGACTTCTTCTTCTCCACGCCGGAGAAGCCCTACGCGCCGCGCCCGTCCTGCATGACCGGGACCAGCCACGTCGACAAGCAGGTCGACCGCCTGGGCCGCGGCCTCTCCTCCGCCTACAACCCGTTCGCCGCGCTGCTCGACACGAGGCGGGTCGGGATCGTCGGTCAGTCGCTCGGCGCCGGCGCGGTCTCCTACATCGGCCAGCTCGATCCGCGCGTGAAGGCGATCGTCGCCTGGGACAACCTCCGCGCCCAGCCGACGACGGCGACCGCGCCGCCCGCGACCTGCGACTCGGGCTCCTCGCCGCGCCCGGCGCAGCTCGCCCAGACCAAGCCCTCGCTCGGGATCTCCAACGACTACGGCCTCACGCCGCAGCCGAACTTCTCCGAGCCCGACCCGGACGGCAAGACGGGCGCATCGAAGATCCTCAGCGCGGCGGGGACCGACTCGATGCAGCTCGTCATCCGCGGCGGCACCCACTACGAGAGCCTCAACATCCCGAACCCAGCGTTCGGCGCGACGCTCCGCGGCACCGACCTGACGAGCTTCTACGCCCTGGCCTGGATGGATCGCTACGTGCGGGGGGACGAGTCGGCGACCGCCCGGCTGCTCACGGAGCGCTGGCGCAACGACCCGCTCGGGGCGGCCGTCGATCCCGATGGCGACCCGAACGACCTCTCCCGCTACTACAAGTCCCGCGTCGACATCGCCAGGCCGGGCGGCGGCCGGATCGTCTGCGAG
>JACDAP010000063.1 GCA_013695395.1 Solirubrobacterales bacterium | reverse complement strand
GGTCGAACCAGCAGAAGTTCGCCTGGGACGCCGCGGGCTCGATCCGTAGATCGCTCAGGCCGGACTCGAGCTCGATCCGGGCGTAGATCGCGCGCTCCACGCGCTCGGTCACGGCATCCTGGTGCTTGAGCGCCTCGATCGCCGCGGCCTGCGCGGCGGCGTTACAGAAGAACGGCTGGCGCACCCGGTCGACCGCGGAGACAAACCGCTCGTCGCCGCAGAGCGCGTAGCCGACGCGCAGGCCGCAGAGCCCGTAGACCTTGGAGAAGGTCCGCAGCAGGATGAGGTTCGCGTGCGTCTTCAGCAGGTCGATGCTCGCGTCGGGATCCTCGAGCACGTTGAACTCGCAGTAGGCCTCGTCGAGCAGCACCGCGACGTGCTTCGGGACCTTCTTCAGGAACGCCTGGATGTCCGCGAGCGGGATCGCGGTGGAGGTCGGGTTGTTCGGGTTGCAGACGATCACCAGGCGCGTGGCGGCGGTGATCTCCTGCGCCATCGCGTCGAGGTCGTGCTCGTGCTTCGCGTTCAGCGGTACGCGGATCCCGGTCGCCCCGCTGGCCGCCTCGAGCTGGGGGTAGACCGAGAAGCTCGGCCAGGCGTAGACGAGCTCGGCGCCCGGCTCGAGCAGCGCCTCCCCCGTGGCCAGCAGGATGTCGCAGGAGCCGTTGCCGATCGCAATCCGCGTAGGCGGAACACCGAAGCGGTCGGAGAGCGCCCGGCGCAGGCCCTGGTTGGTCGGATCGGGGTACCGGTTCAGCCCGCCGAGGACCCGGGTGACCGCCTCGACCACCGCCGGCAGTGGCGGGTCCGGTGACTCGTTGGAGGCCATGAGCGCGACGTCCTCGGGCAGCGCGTACCCCGCAGCGGCGGGGTAGACCGGGATGCGCGAGACGCGGGCGGAGTACTCGATGGCCATGATCGGCCATGGTACGCGGGCTCAGGCCGTGCGCCGGACGAGCGCCGGGGTCGCGCCCGGTCCGGGCTCCGGGTGCACCTCGCGGGGATGGAGCGCCTCGCCGCACTGCGAGCACCTGAGCGTCGGGACCGTCCGGCGTCCGCCCCAGGGACCAGCTCCGTCCCCCACCAGGGGGATCTTCGGGACCGTGATGATCCGCGCGGGGAAGACCGGAGAAGAGATCGACATGGTGTCAAGGCGTCTCCCCCTCCTCCTGCTCGTCGCGCTGCTGCTGATGGTGGGATCCGCTACGACCGCAACCGCGGCGCCCTCCACCGCGGCCGACGCCCGCGGCAGCTCGAGGACCACTGCGGCACCGCAGCAGGCGGGGACCAGGCCGAAGGGTGCGACGAAGGGCCGAGCCGCGAGGTCGCGGACGGCGAAGGCCCGGCGCAGGGCCGCGCTCAAGCGGCGGGCCGCGCAGAAGCGGCGGGCCGCGGCCCGTCGCAGAGCCGAGGACAAGCGCCAGGCCGCGACCGCGGTGCGCTCGCTCCCCGTCAGCTTCACCGTCCGCAATACGAACACGTCGAACGTCCCGTGCGCGGCGGACGGGGCCACCTACGAGGTCAAGGGCCACATCACGGGCCGCATCGACCGCATCACGGCCGGCGACGCGGCGGCGCTCTACGTCCACGGCCTCGGGTACGGCGAGTTCTTCTGGACCTACCGGACGGTCCCGGGCTACGACTACGCGACCGAGCAGGCCGCGCGCGGGCTCGTGTCGGTCACGATCGACCGGCTCGGGTACGGCGCATCAGGGCGACCCGACGGGAACGAGGTCTGCTACGGCTCCGAGGCGGACTACCTCCACCAGATCGTGCAGCAGCTCAAGTCGGGTGACTACGCCCTCGACGGCGCGCCCTCCGCGCAGTTCGGCCGGATCGCCCTCGTCGGCCACTCGGCCGGAGGCTTCATGGTGGAGGGCGCAGCGGCCTCCTTCGGCGACGTCGACGCGCTCGTCGTGGCTGCCTTCTCCAACCTCGGGGCGAGCCCGCTCACCCTGGCGACCTTCGGCGCGACCGCGCTCCAGTGCGCGACGAACCCGAAGCCGGGCAACTACGGCGACTTCGGGCAGACCGACGCCGACTTCGCCGCGGGACACTTCTTCGACGTCGATCCGGCCGTGGCCGCCGACGTGCTGCGCCGGCGCGCGCCGGACCCCTGCCAGGACACCGGTTCGGCGCCCCAGGCGATCGTGATCGACGCCCTCCAGAACCTCCAGCTGAAGATCCCGGTGCTGATCCTGAGCGGCGAGCAGGACGCGCTCTTCCCGCCCCCGGCCGGGGCGCTAGAGAAGGCGCTCTTCGCAGGCAACCCGGACCTCACGCAGGTGAACCTCCCGGGGACCGGCCACGCCGTGACCCTCGGCCGCAGCGCCCCGCAGTTCCGCACCGTCCTCGGTGACTGGCTGAAGGACCGCGGCTTCTAGCGCCCGCCGGGCTCCGCCTACTGCGCGCCTTCGAGATCCAGTCGAAGCGCCTTGGCGGCCCCGAGGTAGACGTGCCGGGCCTCGTGGTCCTCAGGCGCGTGGTAGTGGATCAGGACGCGGATGACGCTGGGCAGCGCGCCCGGGACCGGGATCTCGCGAGCGCAGAGCAGCGGGACCTTGCCGAAGCCGAGGTTCCGGGCGGCGACGGCGGGGAACTGCGCGTCGAGATCCTCGGTGAGCGTGAAGATGCAGGAGACGACATCGTCGGGCCCCACGCCGTTGCGCTCCATGATCTCGCGCATGAGGGTGTCGGTCGCCCCGACGATCGCCTCGGGAGTGTTGGCCTCGACCGAGCTGGCTCCGCGGAGGGCGAACAGGCGCACCTAGTGTCCCGGCTCGGAAGTTCGGCCCCTGTTTGCGGCGCGGATCGTCGTTCGTGCCGACGGCCGATCGCGCAGCCGGTGCCGGTGGCACCGACAAGCGGTCGGCCGGTGGCACGGGCGTCGAGACGCCCCGGAAACAGTCGGCGAACTATCGAGTCGGGACACCGGGCGATGATGTCAGGCCCGCTGGCCGTCACGCCCGGTGCCGCCGGGGACCCCGGGCGCCGGGGCGCGCAGCCGCTCGATCTCCGCGGCGCTCAGCCGCCGGACGCCGCCCTCAGCCAGGTCGCCGAGCTTGAGCGGGCCGAAGGCGACGCGCTGCAGCCGCTTGACCGCGTGGCCGACCTCCTCGCACATCCGCCGGACCTGCCGCTTGCGGCCCTCGTGGATGGTGAGCTCCAGCACGCCGGAGCGCACCTGCTTGACCCGGGCGGGTGCGGTCATCCCGTCCTCCAGACGGACGCCTTCGCGGAGCCGGCGCAGCGCGTCCTCGCGGACGGGGGCGTGCTCGACCTCGGCGACGTAGAGCTTCGGGACCTCGAAGCTCGGATGGGTCAGGCGGTGGGCGAGATCGCCGTCGTCGGTCAGCAGGATCAGCCCGGTGGTCTCGGCGTCGAGGCGCCCGACCGGGTACAGCCGGACCCCGGGGGCACGGACGAACTCGACGACGGTCCGGCGCCCGTGGGTGTCCTTCGCCGTCGAGACGACCCCCGCCGGCTTGTGGAGCAGGTAGACGGCGCGCTCGGCCCCGGGCTCGGTCCGCCGCAGCGTCTTGCCGTCGACCCGGATGTCCTCCTCACCGCCGACGTCGCGGGCGGGATCGGTGACCACCGCGCCGTCGACCTCGACGCGGCCGCCCTTGACCAGCTGCTCGGAGGCCCGGCGCGAGGCGACCCCCGCGTGGGCGAGGTGCTTTCCGAGGCGCATGGGGTTCAGTCTTACGCCTCGGCCCGTCTTGTCACCATGGGGGCGTGGATCCCGCCCTGCTCGAGAGCACCCTGGCCGACGCCGGCCAACCTGCCTTCCGCGCCCGCCAGGTGTGGGAGTGGGCCGCGCGCGGGGCCGCCGGCTACGGCGAGATGACCAACGTCCCGGCCGCGCTGCGGGAGGAGCTCGACGGGCGCGTCCCCTTCTCCTCGCTGGAGCTCGTGCGCGAGGCGTTCGCCACCGACGGCACCGTCAAGGCGCTGTTCCGCACCCACGACGGCCGCTCGGTCGAGGCCGTCCTGATGCAGTACCGCGACGGCCGGCGATCGGTCTGCCTCTCCTCGCAGTCGGGCTGTCCGCTCACCTGCACGTTCTGCGCGACCGGGACGATGAAGTTCGGGCGCAACCTCACGGCCGGGGAGATCCTCGACCAAGCCTTGCACTTCCGCCGCGAACACGAGATCAACCACGTCGTCTTCATGGGCATGGGCGAGCCGATGATGAACCTGCCGCAGGTCCTCGAGACCTGCCGGCGGTTGCCGTCGATGGGCGTGACGCACCGGCGCACCGCGGTCTCCACCGTCGGCTGGATCCCCGGGATCGACGCGCTGGCCGAGGAGCCGATGCCGATCCGCCTCGCGCTCTCGCTGCACGCCGCCGACGAGGCGCTCCGCTCGCAGATCATGCCGATCAACGACCGCTACCCGCTGGCGGAGGTACTCGCCGCCTGCGAGCGCTTCTACGCCGCGAAGAAGCGCCAGGTCTTCGTGGAGTACGTGATGCTCGCGGGCGTCAACGACCAGGCCGTGCACGCCCGCGAGCTCGCGGCGGTGCTCGACCCGCGGATCTACAAGGTCAACCTGATCCCCTACAACCCGACCGGGATGTACGACGGTTCACCGCGCGCGGTGATCGAGCGCTTCCGCGCGGTGCTCGAAGAGCAAGGGGTTGGGGCGACGATCAGGCTGACGATGGGCCGGGACATCGACGCGGCCTGCGGCCAGCTCGCCGCGAAGGTCGCGGGCGAGGAGGCGAGCGTCGGCGCGGAAGCCGACCCGGGAGCCGGCGAGGAGTCCGGCCCGGCTCCGGACGCGGAGGCTGCGGCGGCGCCGTGAGCGAGGGAGTCCGGCTCGACAAGTGGCTGTGGGCCGCACGCTTCTACAAGACGCGCGCGGTGGCGGCCGAGTCGGTGAAGGGCGGCTTCGTCCGCTTCGGACCCGACGAGCAGCGGGCCAAACCGAGCCGCGAGGTGGCCGTCGGCGATCTCCTGCGGATCCAGACCGATCACGGGCGCTTCCGCGTCGAGGTGGTCGCGGTCGCCGCCCACCGGCGGCCGGCGGCCGAGGCGGTGCTGCTCTACGCCGAGAGCGAGGAGAGTAGGCGCGCCCGCGCGGAGTTCGCCGCCCAGCAGAAGCTCACGGGCGTCCCGCTCGGAGAGTCCGGTCCGCGCCCGACCAAGCGCGACCGGCGCCGCTACGAGGCGGGCCCGGGCGTACGCGGCCGGCGCTGAAGCCCGAGCGGTAGATGTGGTGCCGATCGACTTGCTCAGAGCAAGTCAAAGCGCACCACGTCCGAGCGCGCCGCTTCAGCCTGCGGCGTCGGCGCCGACCGGGCCGCCCGCGCGTGCCTCGCCCGCCTGGAGCAGCCGGTCGCGGAGCTCCGCGGTCTCCTCGGGCGAGGGATCCCAGGCGCTGACGTCCGGGAGATCGGAGAGGTCGGCGAGGCCGAAGAGCTTCAGGAACAGCGACGTCGTCCGGTAGAGGACGGCCCCGAACTGGGAGCGGCCCGCCTCCTCGATCAGCCCCCGCTCGAGCAGCGTGCCCGAGGCGGAATCGGCACTCACGCCGCGAATGCGGGTGATCTCCGGGCGCGAGACGGGTTGGAGGTAGGCGACGACCGAGAGCGTCTCCGCCTGCGCGGGGGTGAGCGGTGGCGTGCGCGGCTTGGCGAGCAGGCGCCGCGCGGCGTCCTCGGCCTCGGGCGCGGTCGCGAAGGTGAGCCCACCGGCGACCTCCTTGAGCTCGATGCCGCGACGGCCGGGCGCGTATGCCGCCCGGAGCTCGGCCAGCGCGGCGTCGAGCTCGGCGGGCTCGGCCTCGAGCGCCTCGAGCAGCTCTGCCCCGGGGACCGGCTCGGGCGAGACGAACAGGAGCGCCTCCAACTGGCGGGCGAGCGCGGCCACGGCGGACGGCTGCAGGGGCAGCACGGGCTC
>JACDAP010000047.1 GCA_013695395.1 Solirubrobacterales bacterium | reverse complement strand
GGCCTCGAATTCCCGAGTGTGGCAGGCGTGACGACCTCGGTGAAGAGACCGAGGCCGAGCGCCACCCAGCCCGTGCCGGGGTGCGGCGTGTCGGTCATCGCGGCGCCCATCCCCTCCGAGACGAAGGTGAGCGGTTTGGCCAGCAGGAGAACTCGGGCGTCTGCCGGGTTGAAACCGGCACCGACGACCCCACGCCGGTGCCGTTGTGGCTGTTGAACAACCACAACGTCACCGGGAACGTCCTGCCAAGCGGGCGTCGACGAGGCGGCGCGGCCGCACCCTGGTCCCCGAGCGCGCCGGGCGGATCCGGGCCGTCGCGGCCGCCGGCACGCTCGCACCCGAGCCGTTCTACCGCGACGCGACGGCCCGCAGGTTCCTCGGCCTCACGCCGGACCCCGACTACGCGACCAACCGTGCGCGTGCGGCGCTGAGGGGCGCGGGCGGCCTCCGCCCGGCAACGCGCTCGCTCAGCGCGCGCCACCGTCGTCGAAGACCTGCTCGGCGTCATCTCCGTCGGGGTCCTGCAGGCCGGCCTTGCGGTCAGCGCCGGGCGCGCTCTGGCTGGTCATCGAGTGGGCGCCGATGTTCTGCCCGTGCTTGCCGTAGGCCGTATAGGCCAGGACGAGCACGAAGATGACGATGACCACGGCGAAGATCGCGGCGCCGCCGGAGAGCGCAAGGGGAAAGAGCACGGCATAGGCGTACCCCGCTCCACCGGTCCTCACACGGGAACGGCGTGCAACCAGCCGCCCCCCCGGCCGAGTCAGGCGCGCACGAGGGCCCCGGCCCGTCCCGGTACGAGCACGCCGCCCGCGGCGAGCTCGGTGTCCGCCGGCCGGGTGGCGAGGACCATCTCCGTGCCCGTGGCCGGAACGAGCGCGGGCTCGGTCCCGAAGTTCATGCAGAGCTCGAACGCGCCGCGGCGAACCCGGACCCACCGGCCGTCCTCGTCCCCGGCGACCTCGTCGACGTCCCCCACCGGCAGCTCGCGCCGCGCGGCCAGCAGCGCACGGTGCAGCTCGAGCAGCGCCGGGTCTCCCTCGCGCGTGAGCTTGGAGCGCTTGAAGGTCGCCGGGTCCATCGGGTCGGGGACCTCTTCCCCCGCGAAGGCGGCGAACGACGCGAACTCCCGGCGGCGTCCCTCCCGCGTGGCGGTGGCGATCTCCTCGTCGATGTGGTCGCAGAAGAACTGGAACGGCGCGCGCTCCCCGTACTCCTCGCCCATCCACAGCATCGGCGTGAACGGCGAGAGCAGCGTCGCGAAGGCGGCGAGCGGGCGCAGCTCGTCGGGCAGCCGGTCGCCGAGGGCCCGGTTGCCGACCTGGTCGTGGTTGGCGGAGAAGACGACGAACTCGTGCGGCGGCCGGTCAAGGGCGGGGGCGCCGAAGCGGCGGCCCCGGAACTCCGACCACGTCCCGTCGTGCAGGAACGGACGGCGGAAGCACTTGACCAGGTCGGCGAGGAGACCGAACTCCGCGTAGTAGCCCTCCTGCTCCCCGGTCAGCAGCGTGCGCAGGCAGTGGTGGAAGTCGTCGGCCCAAGCGGCGTCGTGGCCGAGTCCACCCTCATCGGGCGGCCGGGTGACGACCGGGTCGTTCATCCCGGACTCGGCGATGACGTGGGCGCGCGGGTCGACGGCGTGCACGCGCGAGGCGACCTCCCGCAGGATCGGGCGGGCGGAGCCGTCGTAGACCGCGTGGATCGCGTCGAGTCGCAGGCCGTCGACGTGGAAGTCGCGGATCCAGCCCTCCGCGCTCTGCAGCACCCACTCGCGGACGGGGTCGCAGCCCGCGTCGTCGTAGTTGATCGCCGCGCCCCAGAACGTCGAGTACTTGTCGGTGAAATAGGAGCCGAAGGCGGCGAGCGCCGTGTTCCCGCTCGCGCCGACGTGGTTGTAGACGACGTCGAGGATCACCGCGAGCCCCGCCGCGTGGGCGGCGTCGACCAGCCGGGCGAAGCCGTCGGGCCCGCCGTAGCTCGACTGCGCCGCGGAGAGATACACGCCGTCGTAGCCCCAGCCGTGGCGGCCCGGGAACTCGGCGACGGGCATCACCTCGATCGCCGTGACCCCGAGCTCGGCGAGCTCGACGAGATGCTTGATCGCGGCGTCGAAGGTGCCCTCCGGGGTGAACGTCCCGACGTGCAGCTCGTAGATCACGAGCTTTTCCGGCGCCACGCCTTCCCAGTCGGCGTCGGTCCAGGCGAACGTGCCCGGATCGACCACGGCGCTCGGCCCGCGGAGCCCCCCGGGCTGCCAGCGGGTCGCGGGGTCGGGGAGCGGGTCGCCGCCGTCGAGCGCGTACTCGTACGCGTCCCCGTGGCCAGCCGGAAGCTCAGCGCTCCAGATCCCGAACCCCTCGGACGCGAGCGGATGCCGCCCCCCGCCCACCGAGACCTCGACGCGCTCGGCCTGCTCGGCCCAGACGCGGAAACAGGTGTGCCCCGCTCCGGCCGGGGTGGCACCGAGGGGCAGCAGGAACGGGAACGCGTGAGTCACCTCCCGCATCTTCCCGAGGGGAGCGTCGCGCAAGCCCGTCCAGCCGTAGCAGCCGGTGCTACGCTCGCGCCATGACCGTCATCCCGCAGCGCACGCTCAGGAATGATGTGGCCGACGTCCTGCGCCGCGCCGAGGCCGGCGAGCAGTTCACCATCACGGTCTCCGGTCGGCCGGTGGCCCAGCTCGGGCCGGTGGTCGAGGACGAGGATCGGGACGGGCCGCAGCGCTTCGTCCCTGCCCACGTCTACAACGAGATGATCGCCTCCCTCCCGCCGGACGAGACGCTGATGGATGACCTGCGCAAGGCCGGGGGCGGCCTGGTCGATCCCTTCGAGTGAGGGCGCTCCTCGACACCTCGGTCGTCGTGACCGGTCTCCGACTCGACGGCATCGCGGGTGCGGTCAGCGTCGTGACCGTCGCGGAGCTGCGCTACGGGGTGGCGCGTCGGCCCCCCGAGCCCGAGCTCCAGGTGCGACGAACGCGCTTGGCCCACGTTCGACGGACGTACGCGCCGCTTTCGGTGGACGAGGCGGTGGCCGAGGCGTGGGGCGAGCTTGCCGCACACTGCCTCGCCCGCGGACGCCAGCCCCGCCGCCGCGCGATGGACCTGATGATCGCCGCTACCGCGCAGGCGCACGGCCTCACGCTGCTCTCGCTCGACGACGACCTGCTGTGGCTCTCCGACGTCCTCGACGTCCGCCGGCCCTGAAAGCAGGCTCCTAGCTCTCGGGCACGAACCAGACCACGCCGAGCGGCGGCAGGTTGAGCTCGGCCGACTGCG
Source organism: Solirubrobacterales bacterium (assembly GCA_013695395.1). Classification (GTDB taxonomy): domain Bacteria; phylum Actinomycetota; class Thermoleophilia; order Solirubrobacterales; family Solirubrobacteraceae; genus Paraconexibacter. The sequence continues at coordinate 9,197 of JACDAP010000047.1, read as the reverse complement.
CCTGCCCGTGCCACTCCGTCGGCTCGGTCTCGACGGCCTCCTGGGCCTCGGCGAAGCCGGAGCCACCGAACGACGTCGCGTCGGTGTCGAGAAGCTTCGTCCAGCGGCCCGCCGCGGGGAACCCCGTGCGGTAGCCGGGGCGCGGGGTCGGCGAGAGGTTCATCGCGCAGACGAGCACGTCCTTCGTGGGGTCCTTGCCGTAGCGCGCGAAGACCACCACGTTCTGCTCGGCGTCGCCGGCCTCGATCCAGTCGAAGCCCGCCTCGTCGAAGTCCATCTCGTAGAGCGCGGGGGTCGAGGTGTAGACCTGGTTGAGCGCCTTCACCACCTGTTGTACGCCGGCGTGCCCGGGGTCCTCCAGCTCGTGCCAGTCGAGCGACTGCTCGCTCTTCCACTCGCGCTGCTGGCCCCACTCGAGCCCCTGGAAGAGGAGCTTCTTGCCTGGGTGCGCCCACATGTAGGCGTAGAGCGTGCGGAGGTTCGCGAGCTTCTGCCACTGGTCGCCAGGCATCTTCTCGACCATCGAGCCCTTGCCGTGCACGACCTCGTCGTGGCTGAGCGGCAGCATGAAGTTCTCGCTGAAGGCGTAGACGAGGCTGAAGGTCAGCTCCCCGTGGTGATGCTTCCGGTTGACCGGGTCCTCCGCGAAGTAGCGGAGGGTGTCGTTCATCCAGCCCATGTTCCACTTGAAGCCGAAGCCGAGGCCGCCCAGGTAGGTCGGCCGCGAGACGCCCGCGAACGAGGTCGACTCCTCCGCCGCCGAGATCACCCCGGGCTCGCGCGCGTGCAGCACCTCGTTGAGCTCCTTGAGCAGCGCGACGGCCTGGAGGTCCTCGTTGCCGCCGTGCTCGTTCGGGACCCACTGGCCCTCCTCGCGCGAGTAGTCGAGGTAGAGCATCGAGGCCACGGCGTCCACGCGGATGCCGTCGGCGTGGTACTCGCGGGCCCAGAAGAGCGCGCTCGCCAGGAGGAAGTTCCTGACCTCGTTGCGCCCGGAGTTGAAGACGAGCGTGCCCCAGTCCGGGTGCTCGCCACGGCGCGGGTCGGCGTGCTCGTAGAGCTTCGTGCCGTCGAAGTTCGCGAGCGCCCAGGCGTCCTTCGGGAAGTGCGCCGGAACCCAGTCGAGCAGCACGCCGATCCCCTCGCCGTGGAGCACGTCAATCATCGCGCGCAGCTCGTCGGGCGAGCCGTAGCGCGGCGTCGGGGCGAAGTACGAAGTCACCTGGTAGCCCCATGACGGCGCGTACGGATGCCCCATGACCGGCAGCAGCTCCACGTGGGTGAAGCCCATCTCCTTGACGTACGCGGCGAGCTCCCGCCCGAGCGTTGCGTAGTCGAGCGGCTCGTCCGGGCTGTCCGGGGAGCGGCGCCAGGAGCCGAGATGGACCTCGTAGACCGAGATCGGCTGGTCGAGCGGAGGCTCCCCGCTCTCTCGCCTCGCAGCCATCCAGGCGTCGTCCTTCCACGTGTGCGCGGGGACGTGCACGACGCTCGAGGTCTCCGGCGGGTGCTGGGTGGCGAACGCGTAGGGGTCGGCCTTGAGCACGAGCTCGCCGCCTTGAGTGCGGATCTCGAACTTGTAGACGTCACCGTCGCCCACCTCGGGCACGAAGAGCTCCCAGATCCCGCTCGAGCCGAGCGAGCGCATGTGGTGCAGCCGCCCGTCCCACGAGTTGAAGTCCCCTACCACCGCGACCGTCCGGGCGCTCGGCGCCCAGACCGAGAAGCCCGTCCCGCGGACGCCGCCGACCTCGCGCACGTGCGCTCCGAGGTGCGCATAGATCTCCTCGTGACGGCCCTCGCCGGCGAGGTGGATGTCGAGCTCGCCGAGCGTCGGCGCGAAGCTGTACGGGTCGCGGAGAGTGAACGTGTTCCCGTCCGCGTAGGCGACCTCGAGCTCGTAGTCGAGCGGGAGCGCGGCGCCCACGAGCTCCCCGGCGAAGACGCCGCCCGGGTGGACGGCTGCGAGCTCCGCGCGCTCCCCGCCGTGCAGCACGGCGACCGCGATCGCATCCGGTCGGAAGGCGCGGACGATCACCCCGCCGCGGACCGTGTGCGCGCCGAGCACGGCATGCGGGTCCGCGAGGGTGCCGTCGACGACGGCCTGGAGCGCAGGATCGATGGTCTTCGTCATGACGGAAGGGGCTCCTCGAGCAGGCGCAGGATCCCGGCGACCGGGACCTTCACCCACGCGGGTCGGTTGTCGATCTCGTAGTGCAGCTCGTACACGGCCTTCTCGAGCTCGAAGATGCCGAGCAGCTTGTCGATCGCCTGCTGCCCGGCCGGCAGCAGTCCCATGTCGACGTGCTCGTAGTAGCCCTCCAGGAAGGCGCTGCGGGCACGCTCCTCCCAGCCCTCCGGCGCGGGCGCGTCGCGGAGCAGCTCGCTCGCACTCGCCGCGTAGGAGATCGAGCGGAGCATCCCCGCGACGTCGCGCAGCGGGGAGCGCTTGCGGCGGCGGTCGCGCAGGGAGCGCGCGGGTTCGCCCTCGAAGTCGAGGATCACCCAGCGGCCGTCGGGCTCGGCCAGGGTCTGCCCCAGGTGGTAGTCGCCGTGGTGACGGATGTAGCGCCCGCCGACGCCCACGTGGCTCATCTGCTGGAGCCGCTCGCGGATCTCCTGCCCGCGGTTGCGGATCGGTTCGACGTCGTCGCTCTCGTACGGCAGGTCGATCCACACGCGCTCGATCTGCTCGTCGATCGTCGCGGTGAGCAGCGCCAGCGCGGAGTCCGAGGGCTCCTCCGGCGCGAAGTCCGGATCGGTGCCGTCCGAGCCGAGGGCGCGGTGCATGTCGCCGGTCGTCTCCCCGAGCGCACGAAGCTTCTCGAACACCGAGTCGTCGCCCGCGTCGATCGCGCCGAGCACGAGGTCCCAGCCGTCGGCCGACTCCGGGATGAAGTCCTGGACGACGCCGAGCGTGGCGCTCAGCAGCTCGCCCTCGTAGTCGTACCAGCCGTGCAGCCGCGCGATGTTCGGGAAGCCGCGCATGGTGAGGAAGCGGAGCATCTCGAGCTCTGGGTTGTCCCCCGGCTCGAGGCGGCGAAAGACCTTCATGACGAAGCGCTCGTCGATGACCACCGAGGAGTTCGACTGCTCCGCACCCATCGGGCGGACCGCAGGCTCCTCGCCGATCGACGGCGCTCCCTGCGTGTGGTGGAAGAAGACGGTGCCGTGCTCGCCCTCGACGCGGCGCCCGCCGTCGAAGTACGCGGCCAGCACCCCGCCGTGCTCGGGGTCGGCGACGGCGTCGAAGAGCTCCCAGCCGTCCTGTTCGTGGATCGTGTCCTCCTCGCCGTCCGTCGTCCCACGGCGGGCGCCGAGGAGCATCTGGTACAGCTCGTGCGCGCCGGTGGTGAAGCGCGCTTCGACGAGCGCGAGCACGAGCGGGGACTCCCCCTCGGGGCGCAGCGAAAGCGTCTCGAGCAGGTTGACCGCGCTCAGGTCGCGGGACTTCGAGGCGAACCAGCGCTGCTCGACCAGCCAGCTCTGGAGGTACTGCGCGTCGATCGAGATCATGCCCCATCCTCCTCTTCCTGGCCGGGGGTGAGGACGAACCAGAAGAATCCGCGCGGCGCGAGGGTGAGCAGGTAGGGCAGCTCGCCGATCCGCGGGAACTTCACGCGCCCGAACATCTCCTCGGGATACCGGCCCTCGAACTCCGAGAGGTCGAGCTCGACCGGCTGCGCGGTGCGCGCGAGGTTGTGGACGCAGAGGACGAGGTCGTCCTCGTAGCGGCGCACGTGCGCGAAGATCCGGTGGTTGTCGGTCTGCATCGGCTCGTAGGTCCCGAGCCCGAAGACGGGGTGCTCCTTGCGCAGGGAGATGAAGCGCTGGAGCCAGCGCAGCAGCGAGTTCTGCTGGCGCAGCTGCGCCTCCACGTTCACGGCCTGGAAGCCGTAGACCGGGTCCATGAGCGGCGGGGCGTAGAGCTGCGCGAAGTCCGCACGCGAGAAGCCGCCGTTGCGGTCGCCCGTCCACTGCATCGGGGTGCGGACACCGTCGCGGTCGCCGAGGTAGACGTTGTCGCCCATCGCGATCTCGTCGCCGTAGTAGAGGACCGGCGAGCCGGGCAGCGAGAACATGATCGCGGTCATCAGCGCGATGTCGTCGCGGGAGTTGTCGAGCAGCGGCGCGAGGCGGCGGCGGATGCCGAGGTTGAGCTTCATCCGCGGGTCGTGCGCGTACTCGGCGTACATGTAGTCGCGCTCCTCGTCGGTGACCATCTCGAGCGTGAGCTCGTCGTGGTTCCTGAGGAACATGCCCCACTGGCAGTTGTCCGGGATGTCCGGCGTGCGGGCGAGGATCTCGTAGATCGGCGTGGCCTCCTCGCGCCGCACGGCCATGAACATGCGCGGCATCACGGGGAAGTGAAAGGCCATGTGGCACTCGTCGCCGTCGCCGAAATACTCGACGACGTCCTCGGGCCACTGGTTGGCCTCGGCGAGCAGCACCTTGTCGGGGTACTCGGCGTCGACGGTCTTGCGAAGCTTCTTCAGGAACTCGTGGGTCTGCGGGAGGTTCTCCCCGTTGGTCCCCTCACGGACGTAGAGGTAGGGGACCGCGTCGAGGCGGAAGCCGTCGAGGCCGAGATCGAGCCAGAAGCGCAGGGCGTCGATCATCGCCTCGTGCACCTCCTCGTTCTCGTAGTTGAGATCGGGCTGGTGGCTGAAGAAGCGGTGCCAGAAGTACTGGCCGCGGACCGGGTCCCAGGTCCAGTTGGACGGCTCGGTATCGGTGAAGATGATCCGCGCGTCCTGGTAGAGCTCGTCGGTGTCCGACCAGACGTAGTAGTCGCTCTTGTCGTTGTCCTTGCCCTTCCGGGACTCCTGGAACCAGGCGTGGTCCGAGCTCGTGTGGTTCATGACGAGGTCGGCGATGACCCGCATCCCGCGCTCGTGGGCGGCGTCGATGAAGACCTTGACGTCGTCCATCGTCCCGTAGTCCGGGTGGACCTTGTAGAAGTCGGCGATGTCGTAGCCGCCGTCACGCAGGGGGCTCTCGTACATCGGCAGCAGCCAGATGCAGTCGACGCCGAGCCACTGGAGGTAGTCGAGCTTCTCGGTCAGGCCGCGGAAGTCGCCGGAGCCGTCACCGTTGCCGTCGAAGAAGCCGCGCAGGTGGATCTCGTAGAAGACCGCCGTCTTGAACCAGAGCGGCTCGGACTCGAACCACGGGCTCTGCGGGACCATCGACTGCTCGGGCGGGTTCACAGGACCTCCAGGATGTGCGCGCCGCCCGGGTTCAGGCGGACGAAGTTGTGGCCAAGGCCCCAGTGGAAGTGCTCGCCGGTCAGGCCGTCGCGGACTTCGCAGCGGCCGGGCAGGCCGGACGCGCCGACGACGTCGACCGAGCCCTCCTGCGCGTGGTAGGGGTCCATGTTCACGACGGTGAGCACCGTGTCGCTCCCGCTCCGCTTGACGTAGGCGATGAGCTGGTCGTTGCCGGTGCCGAGGAAGCGCAGGTCGGTGAGCTGCTGAAGCGCGGGGTGGGCCCGCCGGAGCGCGTTGACCTTCTTGATCGTCGGGAGCAGCGGGCCGTCGAGGCGCCGCTTCTTCGCCTCGTACTTCTCGGAGTCCAGGTACTCCTCCGACCCGGGCTTCACGGCCACGTTCTCGAAGCGCTCGAAGCCCGAGTAGATGCCGTAGGTAGGGGAGAGCGTCGCGGCGAGGACCAGCCGCGAGTGGAACGCGGGGGAGCCGCCGTGCTGGAGGTGCTCGCTGAGGATGTCCGGCGTGTTGGCGAAGAAGTTCGGCCGGTAGTAATCCTGCATCCCGGACTGGGTGAGCTCGACCAGGTACTCGATGAGCTCCTCGCGGTGGTTCTTCCAGGTGAAGTACGTGTAGCTCTGGCTGAAGCCGATCTTCGCGAGAGCGCGCATGACCGCCGCCTTGGTGAACGCCTCGGCGAGGAAGATCACGTCGGGCTCGCGTTCGCGGACCTCCTTGATCAGCCACTCCCAGAACGCGAACGGCTTGGTATGCGGGTTGTCGACGCGAAAGACCTTCACGCCAAGGGAGACCCAGTAGAGGACGGTGTCGAGCAGCTCCTGCCACAGCGCCTGCCAGTCGTCGGTGTCCCAGTTGACGTTGTAGATGTCCTGGTACTTCTTCGGCGGGTTCTCGGCGTACTTCAGCGTGCCGTCGGGGCGGGCGGAGAACCACTCGGGGTGCTCGGTGAGCCACGGGTGGTCGGCCGAGCACTGGATGGCGAAGTCGAGCGCGATGTCGATCTCGTGCTCCCGGCAGGCCTCGACGAGCACCGCGAAGTCCTCCTCGGTGCCGAGCTCCGGGTGGATGGCCTTGTGGCCGCCTTCGAGGGAGCCGATCGCCCAGGGGCTGCCGGGATCGTCGGGGCCCGCGGTCACGCTGTTGTTGCGGCCCTTCCGGTTCTTCACGCCGATGGGGTGGACCGGCGGCAGGTAGAGCACGTCGAAGCCGAGCTCGGCGAGCTGCGGAACGACGTCGGCGGTGCCCTTGAGCCCGCCCCAGGAGCGGGGGAAGAGCTCGTACCAGGCGCCGTAGCGGGCGCGGACGCGGTCGACGTCGATCTCCAGCTTGGCGGTCCGGGTGCCGGCGGAGCGGTCGGGCCAGCGCGCCGCCGCCTCGCTCACCCCCACGGCAAGCGCTTCGTCGAGGCTCCACGCCGCGAGCGCCGCGTCGAGGCGATCCCGGTCGGCGCCCTTGGCCCGTGCCGCGGTCGCCTCGACGAGCGCGCGGCCCTCCAGGAGCTCGCTGCCCAGATCGGGCTCCCCGGCGTCGCGCTTGCGGGTGACCTCGCTGTGCCAAGAGGCGAACGCGTCGGCCCACGCCTCGAAGGAGAACGTCCACGTGCCTTGCCGGTCGACGGGGAAGCTCCCGGCGAAGCCGTTGCCGCCGACGTGGGCGTCGTAGGGCGCGAGCGGGGCCTCGTGCCAGCCCCGCTGGCCGGGCGCTCGGTAGCGGACGACGGCGCGGAGGACCTCGTGGCCGTCGCGGAAGACGTCGGCGCTCACGGGCACGTCGTCGCCGACGCTCGCCTTGGCGGGGTAGCGTCCGCAGTCCACACAGGGCTTGAGCCGCTCGACGAGGATGCGCGGGGTGGCTTGGGTGCGATCGGGCGCGGGCATCGCCTCCTGGTCTATCCGTTCTGCGCCGAAACGACCCATCGACAACGTGACCGTCACAAGATCCGCCGGCGTCCAGCTCCACCTGACCTCCCTTCCGGACGGTCGCCTCGGCCCCTCTGCCTACGCGTTCGTGGACTGGCTGGCCGCCGCGGGACAGACCTACTGGCAGGTGCTTCCGCTCGGCCCGCCCGACGAGCACCGTTCCCCCTACAAAGCGGCGAGCGCCTTCGCGGCGTGGAACGGGCTGCTCGCCGAGCCGGATGCGCCGGTGAGCGCCGAGGAGGTCTCGGCGTTCCGTGCTGAGCAGTCCTTCTGGATCGGCGGCTGGGAGGCGTTCGCCGGGCCGGGCGCGGTGGAGGACCAGGTGCGCTTCGAGCGGGAGTGGGGCGCGCTGCGGGCCTACGCCGCTTCGCACGGGGTGCGCTTGGTCGGCGACGTGCCGATCTACGTGGCGCCGGGCGCGGCCGACCACGTCGGCTGGCCCGAGCTCTTCCTCTCGGGCGGCCAGGCGGGGGTCCCGCCCGACGCGCTGGCCACCGACGGCCAGCTCTGGGGCAACCCGCTCTACGACTGGCCCGCGCTCCAGCGGCGCGGCTACCGCTGGTGGGTCGAGCGGCTGCGCCGGACCTTCGAGCTCTTCGACATCACGCGGATCGACCACTTCCGCGCCTTCGCCGCCTACTGGGCGGTCGCCTCGGACGCCGAGACCGCGGTCGGTGGCCGGTGGCGGCGTGGGCCGGGGCGGGCGGTGTTCGACGCGGCCTCGCGTGAGCTCGGCGAGCTGGGGGTGATCGCCGAGGATCTCGGGCTCATCACCGAGCCGGTCACGCGGCTGCGCCGCTCGCTCGGCTTCCCGGGCATGCTCGTGACGCTCTTCGGCTTCGACCCGGACGACCCTCGCGGGCCGCACCGCCCGGAGAACCACACGCCCGACCGCTGGATCTACCTCTCCACGCACGACACCGACACGGCGCAGGGTTGGTTCTCCTCGGCGTCGGATGAGCAGCGCGCCGGGGTGGCCGCGGCGTTGTCCGTGGCCGGGCTCTCGTCCGAGCCGACGGGACGGGAGGGCTGGGCGCTCCTGCGGCTCGCCTTCTCATCCCCGTGCCCGGTGGCGATGGTCGCGGCGCAGGACGTGCTCGGCCTGGGGTCCTCCGCTCGCATGAACGTGCCCGGGACGAAGGGCCAGTCCTGGCGCTGGAAGCTCTCCCCGGGCCAGCTCACCGACACGCACGCCGCGGAGCTGCGCGAGGCGACGGCCGCGGCGGGCCGGCTGCCCGGCTGATGTCTCGGTCGGCGTGTTCCTCAATCGCTCTATGACATCGATTCGGGAACACGCCGGTCGCCGGCGGGGCGGACGGACGCCCCGGAACGCCGTTTCGCAGCCGCCGCCGGTCGCGATGCCGGCACGGCCCGTGGTGGGAGAATGCGCCCCGCATGGCCGAGCGCTCCGGAATCGTCGCCCTCGGCGACTCCATCACCTACGGCGAGGGCGGCATCGTCCTCGGCGTCGACGGACGCTCGTGGGCACTCTGGCTCGCTCAGGCGATGGACCTCCCGTACACGAACTACGCGGTCCCCGGCGCCGTCCTGGGCGAGGTGCTGGGCGACCAGCTCCCGCGGGTGCGGCGCCGCTACGACCTCGGCCTGCTCTACGCGGGGGTCAACGACGTCCGCTCCCCCGGGTTCGATGCGGACGCCTTCACGCGCGATATCGCCGCTGCCGCGGCAGGGCTGGCGCAGCACGCGGACCGCCTCCTGCTGCTCACGATCCCCGTGGACCTCGGCCGGCCCCGGGCCGGGGCCAAGGTCGCCACCGCGAACGCCGTGATCCGGCGCACCGCCGAGGAGCACGGGGCCACCGTCGTCGCCCTCGACGATCTCGCGGGGGAGCGCTTCCTCCTCCCCGACGCGGTCCACCCGACCGCGCTCGGCCAGCTCGAGATCGCCGACCGCGCCGCCCGCGCGCTGGACACCAGCGTGCTCCCCAGCGCGCACACACCTCCCGAACAGGGGCGGCGAGCGGAGCTGCGCGCCGCGCTGGGGTGGCGGCGGATGTGGCTGCGCGAGGCGTGGCGTCGCAGCCGGGAGC
>JACDAP010000037.1 GCA_013695395.1 Solirubrobacterales bacterium | reverse complement strand
GGGCGGGAGCGGGGCCGTGACGGCGCCGGGCTCGGCCTGGCGATCGTGGCCGGGATCGTCGCCGCCCACGGAGGCACGGTCCGCGCGGAGAACGCGCAGGGCGGCGGCGCGGTGTTCGTGGTCGAGCTCCCGGCCATCCGCCCGTGAGCGGTGCCGACGCGTTCGCTGCGGCCGTCCCGTGGGCATCCATGCCGGATGAGCACATCCACCCCCAGCAAGGTCCCGGACATCGCGCTGCGTGACGGCACCACGATCCCCCAGCTCGGCTTCGGCGTCTTCCAGATCCCGCCGGAGGACACCGTCGAGACGGTGGTCCGCGCGTTCCAGGCCGGCTACCGCCACATCGACACCGCCGCCGCGTACGGCAACGAGGCCGAGGTCGGCCAGGCGATTCACGCCGCCGGACTCCAGCGCGAGGACGTCTTCATCACCACCAAGTGCTTCAACGACGACCACGGTCATCAGAAGGCCAAGCAGGCCTTCAAGCGCTCCCTCGAGAAGCTCGAGATGGACTACGTCGACCTCTACCTGATCCACTGGCCGGTGCCCTCGACCGACCTCTACGTCGAGACCTGGCAGGCGTTCATCGAGCTCGAGCAGGAGGGACTGGTCCGCTCGATCGGCGTCTCGAACTTCCAGCCGCCGCACCTCGCGCGGATCGCGGAGGAGACCGGCGTGGAGCCGACGATCAACCAGATCGAGCTGCACCCGCAGTTCCAGCAGGCGGGGCTGCGCCGCGAGCACGCGGACCGCGGGATCCTCACCGAGGCGTGGAGCCCGCTCGCCCAGGGCCAGGTCCTCGACGACGAGACGATCACCGGCCTCGCGGAGAAGCACGAGAAAAGCGCCGGGCAGATCGTCCTGCGCTGGCACATCCAGCTCGGGAACATCGTGTTCCCGAAGTCCGTCACCCCCGAGCGGATCGAGGAGAACTTCGACATCTTCGACTTCCACCTGACCGACGAGGACATGGGCGCGATCGAGGCACTCGACGCCGGGGAGCGGATCGGCCCGGACCCCGACACCTTCGTGCGGCCGTAGCCTCCCGCGGGCGTGCGCCCGCTGCTCATCGGTCATCGTGGTGCCTCGGGCCATCGCCCGGAGCACACGCTGGCCGCGTACGCGCTCGCCGCCCGGATGGGCGCGGACGCGATCGAGCCGGACCTCGTCGCCACGTGCGACGGGGTGCTCGTCGCTCGCCACGAGCCGGAGATCGGCGGGACGACCGACGTCGCCTCGCGGCCCGCGTTCGCTTCGCGGCGGACGGTCAAGGAGCTCGGGGGTGAGCCGGTCGAGGGATGGTTCTGCGAGGACTTCACGCTGACGGAGCTGAAGACGCTCCGCTGCCGTGAGCGGCTGCCGGAGCTGCGGGGCACCGCGCTCGACGGTGTCGATCCGGTCGCCACCCTCGACGAGATCCTTGCCCTCCGCGCGTCCCTCTCCGTCGAGCTCGGCCGCGAGATCGTCGTCTACCCGGAGACGAAGCACCCCGCCCGCTCCCGCGCGCTCGGCCTCCCGCTGGAGGAGCCGCTCGTCGCCGCGCTCCGGGCCCACGGCCTCGACGGTCCGGGCGCCCCGGTGTTCGTGCAGAGCTTCGAGCGGGACAGCCTCGAGCGTGTCGGCGCGGCGCTCCCGGTGCGGCGCACGAGGCTCGTGGCCGCCGCCAACCCGGGGGGTGTGCGCCTCAGAACTCCATATGCGAGCTCTGAGGCTCAAACCCCCGGGCTCGAGGAGATCTTCGGCCACGCCGAGGCGGTCGGGCCGGCCAAGGAGCTGCTGCTTCCGCGTGACGCCGAGGGGCGCTCGCTCCCGCCGACCCGCTTTGTCGAGGAGGCGCACGGCGCCGGCCTGCTCGTCCACCCCTGGACCTTCCGCGCGGAGAACGCGTTCCTCCCGGCGGAGCTGCGGCGGGGCGACGAGCCCGCCGCCTACGGCGACCTCGCGGCAGAGCTCCGCGCCGTGCTCGCCCTTGGCGTGGACGGCCTCTTCTGCGACCACCCCGACGTGGCCGCCGCGGTGCTGAACGCCTGACGCCGCCGCGCCGCGCGGGCGGAAGGGCTTGCGGGGAGCGAGCGCCGGCGGCAAGCCCGCGGGGTGGAAGGCTCAGCGCGCGGCGTGCCGACAGGCGAGCACGCGCTGCAGCGCCTCCTCACCGAGCGCGTCGACCGGGAGAGGAGCTGCCGCGTCGGCTCGCAGCCCTGCGAGCAGCAGCGCGAGGTAGCGCCGCCAGAGCTCGGGCTCCTCCTCGCGGGATGCGTCGATGACCCCGCCGAGCATCAGGTGGATGAGCGGGATCTCGCCGGCGCCGAAGTCCGCACGCAGCACCCCGGCCGCCTGGGCGCGCTCGATCACCGCATCGGCGAGCGGGCGGATCCGACGCCGCGCCTCCGCGACGCGCTCGAGGCCGGGGCGCGTGCTGAGCAGCAGCTCCTTGAGCCCGCGGTCGCCCATCTGCAGCTCGAGCCCCCACTCCATGAAGCAGGCGAAGCTGTCCCACGGGTCTTCGAGCTCGAGCGCGCGCTGCGCCACGTCGCGGACGGCGTCGACTCGCTCCTCGAAGAGCGCGTCGATGAGCTGCTCCTTGTCCGGGAAGCGCCGGTAGACGGTGCCCACGCCGAGCCCCGCGTGGCGGGCGATCTCGTCGAGGCCGGCGTCGAGGCCGCGCTCGGCGAAGACTTCGCGGGCCGCCTGCAGGATGAGCAGCCGGTTGCGTTCCGCGTCGCGGCGCAGGGGGCGGTCGGCCGTCGGCGCACCTTCGTCGTGGGCCTGGTGGGCTTCGCGCTGGCCTCCGCGCTCGGCGGCGCGGCGCAGAGCTTCGGGATGCTCGTCGCCGCCCGCGCGCTCCAGGGCGTCTTCGGCGCGCTCCTCGCCCCCGCGGCGCTCGGCCTGCTCACGACCACGTTCACGGACCCGAAGGAGCGCGGCAAGGCGTTCGGCATCTTCGGCGCGATCGCCGGCGGCGGCGCCGCGTCGGCCTGCTGCTCGGCGGCATCCTCACCGAGTACCTCGACTGGCGCTGGTGCCTCTACGTGAACCTGCTGCTTGCCGTCCCCGCCGCGTTCGGCGCGCTGCGGTACATCAAGACCCCGGCCCGCACGGGCCGCGCCCACCTCGACATCCCGGGCACGGTCGCCGCCTCGCTTGGCCTCTTCTCGCTCGTCTACGCCTTCTCGAACGCGGAGACCTCGAGCTGGGGCGACCCGGTCACGGTCGGCTTCCTGATCGCGGCCGCGATCCTGCTCACGAGCTTCGTCGTGCTGCAGCGCCGCGTCGCCCATCCGCTGCTGCCGATGAGCGTCGTGCTCGACCGCAACCGCGGCGGCGCGTACCTCTCGATCGCGCTCGCAGGCTCGGGGCTCTTCGCGGTCTTCCTCTTCCTCACCTACTTCATGCAGCGCTCGCTCGACTACTCGCCGATCCAGACGGGGCTCGGCTTCCTGCCGATGATGTTCTGCGTCGTGCTCACCTCGACGACCGGGAACACGATCCTCGTCCCGAGGTACGGGGCGCGGCCGCTGATCCCGACCGGTATGGCGCTGGCGGCCGGCGCGATGCTCTTCTTCACCCAGCTCTCGGTGGACTCGACCTACACGGCGGACATCCTGCCGGGCCTCCTGCTCATGGGCTTCGGCATGGGCCTGATCTTCGCGCCCTCCTTCGCGACCGCGACGCTCGGCGTGGACCCCTCAGACGCGGGCGTCGCCTCGGCGATGGTGAACACCTCGCAGCAGGTCGGCGGCTCGATCGGGACGGCGCTGCTGTCCACTCTCGCCGCCTCGGCACTTGAGGGGTACGTGAGCGATCGCGGCCCGTCCCCGGCGGTGCTCGCCGAGGCGGCGGTTCACGGCTACACGGTCGCCTTCACGGTGGCGGCGGGGATCTTCACGTTCGGTGGGATCGCCGCGGCGTTGATCCTCCGCTCGGGCTCCCCGGCGCAGCAGGCCGAGCGTGCACAGGCGCTGGCGCATGCCCGGGCGGTCGAGGCGGAGCCGGTCGTCCTGGCCTGAGCGAGCGCCCGTGGGTCGGACGTGGCTATTTGGATCCCTTGTGCCGTCGGGCTCCACATTGGAGCCGACGAGCACAACGGATCCCCCGACCGGGCGGGTCCGCTGCTTACGCTGGGCCTATGCCCGCCCCGACCGTCCGGCCCGCCCGTCCCGGGGAAACCGACGCGCTGCTTGCGGCGTACGCATGGCTCTTCGCCGCCCCGGGCAGCCGGCCGGCGCAGTGGGACGAGGAGCGGGCGCGCCGGACGATCGCCGAGATCGCGGACGCCGAGGACGCCACGCTGCTCGTCGCCGACCCGGGCGACGGACAGATCGCCGGCTTCTGCTCCGTCTCCCTCGATCTGCATTCGGTCCGCTTCGGGCTCCGTGCCTGGGTGGAGGATCTCGCCGTCGACCCGGCCCGCCGCTCCGAGGGGCTCGGCAAGCTGCTGCTCGACGCCGCGAAGGCCTGGGGGGCGGAGCGCGGCGCGACCCATCTCGAGCTCGACTCCGGCGACGCCCGCACCGACGCCCACCGGTTCTACGAGCGCGAGCAGCCGAGCTGGACGGGCCGCCAGTTCGCCTGGTCGCTCGCCTGACTCAGCCTCACCGGGACGAACCGCCCGCCATCCTCAGCGCCCAGCGAGGAAAATGGCGGGCGGTTCGAGCGGGTGGTGGGTCGGCGCCTCGTCGTCGGGGTAATCTCGTAGCGTTCGCGCGGTGAGCGACGACGCCGCCCCGACCGAGCCCGAGACCCCGCCGCCGGGCGACCCCGCCGCCGACCAGGAGCCCGCCCGCGCGCAGGAACTCGCCGTCGAGCTCACGCGCCTGCGAGAGCGCTACTACGCAGGCGAGCCCGAGGCCGACGACGCCACCTACGACGCGCTGGAGGACGAGCTGCGCGCGCTCCTGCTCGCCCGCCCGGAACTCGCCCCTGAGGACAACCCCCTCGAGCGCGTGGGCAGCGCGACGCCGACCGGCGCCCGCCGCGCCATCCGGCACGCGAAGCCGATGCTCTCCCTCGCCAAGGTGAGCCCCGACGCGCGCGAGGAGGGCGTGGGGGAGTTCGCCGAGCGCTTCCCCGGCCAGCCGCTACGGGTCACCCCGAAGCTCGACGGCGTCTCGCTCTCCGTGGTCTACGCGGACGGTGAGCTCGAGCACGTCGCGACCCGGGGCGACGGCACGACGGGGGAGGAGATCACCGGCGCCGCGCGCGCGGTCATCCCGAACCTCCCCCTCACACTCGGCGGGACCACCGGCCGGGTGGAGGTCCGCGGCGAGGCGGTGATGCTCGGCTCGGTCTTCGAGAAGTACAACGAGAACCACCCCGACAAGCCGCTCGCCAACCCGCGCAACGCCTGCGCGGGCACGCTCATGCAGAAGGATCCGGCCGCCGCGGCAGCGGCCGGGCGGGTGCTCCACCTCTTCGCCTTCGACGCGGTGGGTGCGGAGGTCGGGGAGCTCGAGCGGCTCGGCTTCGCCGTCCCCGAGATCGCCGTCGTCACCGGCGCCGAGGAGGTCCTCGAGGTGATCGCCCGCATCGAGGAGGGGCGGACGAGCAACGACTTCGGCATCGACGGTGCGGTCGTCCGGCTCGACGACGAGCGCGCCTACGCGGCGGCGGGCAACCGCTCGAGCACGCCGCGCGGAGCGGTGGCGATCAAGCTCGTGGCCGAGGAGCGCGAGACGATCCTCGAGGACATCGCCTGGCAGGTCGGCTCCGGCGGGAAGGTCGTCCCCCGGGCGGTCCTCCAGCCGGTCTTCGTCGGCGGGACCACCGTCTCGAGCGCGACCCTCGCCAACCAGGAGGTCGTGCGGGCGCGCGGCGTCAAGATCGGGATGCGGGTGCTGGTCCGCCGCGCGGGCGACGTCATCCCGTTCGTCTCCGGCCCCGCGCCGGGCGTCCAGCCGGACGACGTGCGGGAGGCCGAGATCCCCACGCACTGCCCGTCGTGCAGCACCGAGCTCGAGGAGCGCGGCAACTCGAAGGAGCTCTTCTGCCCGAACCTCGACTGCCCGGCGCAGAAGCTCCGGCGGCTCGACTGGTGGGCGGGCCGCGCCGCCGCGGACATGGAGGCGGTCGGCTTCGTCTGGATAGAGCGCTTGTACGAGGACGGCAAGCTCACCGCGCCGCAGGACTTCTATGCCCTCACCCAGGAGGAGCTGCTCGCCTACGAGCGGATGGGGGAGGTGAGCTCCAAGCGCTTCGTCGACTCCATCCAGTCGTCGAAGGACATGGGCATGCGCCGCGCGCTGATCGGCTTCGGCATCCGCCACGCACGCGAGGGGACCGCGAAGCGCCTGGCCCAGGCGGGCTTCGAGTCCGTCGAGGAGATCGCGGCTGCGAGCACCGAGGAACTCGCCGCGGTGAAGGACATCGGCGAGGTCGTCGCCGCCTCGATCGTCGAGTACTTCGCCCGCGAGGAGACCCAGGCGATGCTCCGAGCGCTCCGCGAGAACGGGGTCTCGCTCGACGTCCGCGACGAGGATCGTCCCGTCGAGGTCGCGGCCGCCGAGGAGACGCCGCTCAAGGGCGCCACCGTGGTGGTCTCCGGCGGGATCGTCCACCCGGACACCGGCGAGAAGGTCACGCGCCCCGCGTTCATCCGGCTGCTCGAGCAGGCGGGCGCGACGAGCGCCACGAGCGTCTCGGCCTCGACGAGCTACCTGATCACCGGCAGCGACGTGGGCGCGAGCAAGACGGCGAAAGCGGAGAAGCTCGAGGTCGACGTGGTCGGCGCCGAGGTGGCCTGGGGGTGGCTGCGCGAGGCGGGGGTGGGGTAGCGGCCGCCTGGACGGTGCGGCGCGGGGGGTCAGACGTCCGCAGGCCGCGGCGGACGCGCGGGACCGTGCTGGCGGCGCAGGACGTCGAGATGCGTCGAGCGCTGGGGCTCGGGCTCGGCCTCGAAGAGCTGCACGGTCTGCTCGAGGGTGAGCGGGCCGGCGGACCGACTGTGTTGGTCCTTCAGCAGGATCTCCTGGAAACCGACCAGGACGACCCGGCCGTCGACGAGCGGGAGGCGGACATGGCGTTGCACGAGAGAGCCACTATGGCGCGCCCGGCGGCGGACCGGCTGGCTCAGAGCCCTCCGTCCCTGCAGCACGGTGACGTTCATCTGGAGTAGGTTCGCCCCATGCACAGGGTTCACGCTGTTCGCCCGGTTCTCATCGCCATGGTGCTGTGCGCGCTCCTTGGCGGAACTGTCCACGCCGCGCCGCGCTCGGCACCCGAGGCACAGATCCTCACGAAGGGGCAGCGGACCCTGGCCGCGCGGGGAACGGTCCGGATC
>JACDAP010000022.1 GCA_013695395.1 Solirubrobacterales bacterium | reverse complement strand
GCCATAGAGCGATTAGGGAACACGCCGCCGCATATCGCCGTCGCCTGGAAGGTCGGGTCATTCGCGCTCGCCACGGTTCAGAATGGATCCACGCCCGCCTGGCGGGCACGCATCCATTCTCACCACGAGCTCCACGGTGAGAATGGATCCCGACCCGCATAGCGGGCGTGGATCCATTCTCGGCGCGGAGCCGGCGCGGAGCCGGCGCCGGGGCCGGGCGACGAGTTCAGTGCAGCGAGATGCGCTGAGCCGGCGAGGAGACGACCGGTCCGCGGGCGCCCTCGCGCACCTTCACCTGGTAGCTCCCCGCCCGGGAGAGCCGGAAGCGCTGGCGCCCGACGCCGCGCGTGTCGAGCGAGAGGGTCCGGCGCACCAGGAACTTCCGGTCCCGGTAGAGCGTGACGCGCAGCTCCTGCCCCGGCGCCCCGCGGACGGTCGCGGTGAGCTGGCGCCGGCCGCGGCTCGTGCGCCGCGCCCCGATCCGCACGCTCACCGGCCGCCGGGCCAACTTGAACGCTGAGATCTGTGCGTCCGCGATCCTCAGCAGGTTCCCCAGCGGCAGGTTCACGTCGGCGAGGTGGACGCCCCAGGTCGCGTCCGGGGAAGGCGTGAGCGCCTTGACCGGCCCGTCCGGCTCGATCCGCAGGACGTTCGCGCCGCCGCTCTTCGCGCACGCGGCGGTGTATCGGTCGCGCGGCACGAGCCACGGCTCCTCGGCAGTGGGCGGGTTACCTCCGTAGAACTGCACGAGCAGCGCCGAGACGAAGCCCGGGGCGAAGGGCGCGGTAGGCAGCAGCGTCTCCATGTGGTCGGCCCCGGAGAGCTTCTGCACGTCGGTGCAGATGACGTCACCGCCCGGCAGGTCGAGCGCGCGCCCGACCGGGTCGGTGTCGGTGCGGCCGAAGCGGGCGTTGCCGGGCGGCGGCTGGTTGAACGTGTGGTAGCTGACCACGCAGCCGGTCTGCCCGGGCTCCTCGCACGCACCGACCCGTGAGAAGTCCTTGGTCGTCGCGTTCGCCCCCGGGATGATCGCCGAGACCAGCCGCTTCCTGAGCGCCGGGTCCGGGTCGATGTCCCGGCGGATGAGCGCCCGCAGCATCCGGCTCCCTTGCGAGTGGCCGAGCAGGACGAACCCGCGTCTCCCGTCCGTCTCGCGCAGGAACTGGCGGAAGGCCTCGCGGACGTCCCCCAAGGCCACGTCGTAGGCCGCAACGTCACGCGACTGCGAGGAGGCGAGGACGCCGACGACCGAGACCTGGCGGTAGAGGGGCGCCCAGATCCGGCACCGCGTGGAGAACCGCTGGGCCTGGTAGGTGGCGATCGAGCCGACCTCCGGATCGGCCACCTGCGTGGCGTTCGTCGCGAGCTGGTTGGAGACCGTCGGGTAGACGTAGAAGCAGTCGACCGCGGGATTCCGGGCGGCCTCGACGCGCTCGACCCGGGAGGAGCCGTCGGGGGCGGTCACCCGGGTGGTCAGGTCCCCGCGGCAGGGATCGGCGCTCGCCGCGGGTGTGCAGAGCCAGCGCACCTCCGCGCCCGCGGACGGCGCGATCAGCACGAGGGCGAAGGCGGCGAAGAGAACGGCGCGGAGCACGCGGGGCATGCAACCACAACCGGTGCGTCGCCCGCACCGGGGCTCCGCCGTCAGCGTGCCCGTGGGCACCCGCACCGCGCGGGCCCGCCTCACGCCCGCAGCCGGTACCCCGTGGTGAAGAGCCGCAGGTTCAGCGCGAAGAGCGCCGCGCACGCCACGACCAGGAACGCGAAGGAGCCCACGACGCTCGCGTCCGCGAAGTCGAGGAAGCCGTAGCGGACCAGGCTGATCATGTAGTGGACGGGGTTGAACTGCGTGAGCGTCTCGAACGGCTCGGTCAGCAGCGAGGCCGAGTAGAAGACCCCGCCCAGGAAGATCAGCGGCTGCAGAACGAACTGCTGGGCGAAGGAGACGTCGTCGAACTGCTCGGCCCGGACCCCGACGAGTACGCCGAGCTGGGCGAAGAAGAAGCCGACCAGGAAGAGCCCGGGCAGCAGGACGAGCGGGTGCTCGATCGGGATGCCGATCAGCGCCGCCGAGGCCAGGAAGGTGAGCAGCGCGACGAGCAGCCCGCGGAGGAAGCCGCCGAAGGTGAAGGCGAGCAGCAGCTCGAGCGGCGAGGCGGGGGAGGAGAGCTGGTCGTCGATCGCGCGCTGGAACTTCTGCTGCAGGATCGAGGAGGCGTTGTTCGAGAACGCGTTGACCGAGAGGGCCATCATGATCAGGCCCGGCACGACGAAGGTCACGTAGTCGATCCCCTCGATCGTCTTGATCCGCGAGCCGAGCGCGGCGCCGAAGACGGAGATGTAGAGGAAGGTCTCGAGCAGCGGCGCCCCGACGGTCTGCCGCTTGATCTTCATGAAGCGCGAGACCTCCCGCCGCAGCAGCGAGAAGAAGCGGATCTGCGAGGCGCTCATGCCCGAGCGGCGGGGCACGGGCGGCGGGGCGGCCGGCGGCTGCTCGCGCGGGGCGGTCTCGACGCTCACGCGATCGCCTCATCGATCTTGGCCCGCGAGAGCTCCTTGCGGCCCACGAGCTCGAGGTAGGCGTCCTCCAGCGAGGAGACCCCGAACTGCTTGGCGAGCGCCGGCCCGGTCCCCTCGGCGACGATCTCCCCACCGTTGATGAAGGCCATCCGGCCGCAGAGCTGCTCGGCCTCCTCCAGGTAGTGCGTCGTGAGCAGGATCGTCGTGCCCTCCTCGTTGATCCGCTTGACGTACTGCCATAGCTCGAGCCGGAGCTCGACGTCGACGCCCGCGGTCGGCTCGTCGAGGATCAGGAGCTCGGGCCGGTGCATGAGCGCACGGGCGAGGATCAGCCGGCGCTTCATGCCGCCGGAGAGCGTCCGCGTCCGCTCCTGGCGCTTGTCGGTCAGCGAGAACGCGTCGAGCAGCTCCTTGGAGCGCTCGCGGCGATCCTTCTTCGGCATCCCGAAGTACCCGCCGTGGAAGTCGAGCGTCTCCTCCAGCGTGAGGAAGTGGTCGAGGTTCGGCTCCTGGGGCGCGAGGCCGACCAGCGCCCGGGCCTCGCCGTAGTGGTTGACCGCGTTGTGGCCGAAGATCTCGATCTGCCCCGAGGTGGGGGACGCGAGGCCGGTGGTGCAGTGGATCAGCGTCGACTTGCCGGCGCCGTTCGGGCCGAGCAGGCCGAAGAACTCACCCTGCGGGATGTCGAGCGAGACGCCCTTGAGCGCCTCGACGCCGGTGGGGTACCGCTTGACCAGACCTGAGATGTGGAGCGCTTCGGGCATCACGAGGACAGTCAAGTGCCTTGTCGTACGCATACGTATGCAGCCGGTGTACGCTGATGTGCGTGGCCACCCGGACGACGATCACCTTCGACGACGGACTCCTGCAGGACGCCAAGCGTGAGGCGCTCGAGCGGGGCGTCTCGCTGGCCGCGCTCGTCCAGGACGCGCTGCGTGCGGAGCTCGCCCGTCGGGAAGCCGCGGGTGACGAGCCCTTCGAGCTCATCGTCTTCGAAGGTGGCGGAGAGCTCCAGCCTGGGGTGGAGCTGGACTCGAATGCTGCGCTGGCGGACCTCCTCGACCGTGAGCGCGCGTAGCCGCCTGACGTGATCCTCTTCGACCTCAACGTCCTCGTCGCCGCCCACCGCGCCGAGAATGTCCACCACCCGCGTGCCGCCGAGCTGCTGCGGGCGACCTTCGCGACCGGGGAGCCGCTGGCGCTGACCAGTGCGGTCACGGTCGGGGTCTTCCGCCTGGTGACCAGCCCGCGGATCTTCACGCGCCCCTCCGACCCGCCGCTCGCCCTCGCGTTCCTGCAGTCGCTGCACGACCAGCCCCAGACGGTCCGCATCGAGCCCGGGCCACGGCATTGGGCGATCTTCGCCGAGCTCTGTGCCGAGGCTGACGTGCGCGGAGGCATCGCGACAGACGCGCACCTCGCCGCGCTGGCGATCGAGTCGGGGAGCACGCTCGTCTCCTACGATCGCGACTTCGCCCGCTTCGAAGGCGGCCTGCGCTGGCGCCACCCGAACGAGATGGGCTGAGCGGTGGCCGAGAGCTACACCGACCTCCCCCTGCTGACCGAGCGCTTCGACGATGCGCTCCGCCTCGCCCTGCGTCACCACGAGCGCCAGCTGCGTAAGGGCACGCAGGTCCCCTACGTGGCGCACCTGCTGGCCTGCGCCTCGCTCGTGCTCGAGATGGCGGGCGACGAGGACGAGGCGATCGGCGCGTTGCTGCACGACGTGGTCGAGGACGGCGGCGGGCGTCCGGCGCTCGAGGAGATCGCCCGGACCTTCGGGGACGGCGTCGCGGCCATCGTGCTCGACAACTCCGAGCGGGTCGACGACACCGAGGAGGGCGGGCGCGCCTGGTACGAGCGCAAGCGCGGCTACGTCGAGGGGTTCGGCGAGAAGTCCCCCGCCGCACTCCGGGTCTCCCTGGCCGACAAGCTCCACAACGCCCGTTCGATCCTCACCGACTACCGCACCCACGGCGACGCTCTCTGGGCCCGGTTCAAGCAAGGCCAGGGGATCGCGACGCGGATCTACTACCGGGAGCTCGCGAGCGCGTTCGAGCGGGAGCGGGAGCGCCTCGGCGCCGGTGCGGCGCCGTACGTCGACGAGCTCCGCCGGACCGTCGACGCGATCACCGCGCTGGCCGAGGAGCATCAGGGTCCCGACTCACGGGCGGGCTTCGCGGGCTGAGCGGCAGCCAACGGCCCAGCAGGAGTGGGCACTTAGCCGCGCTTGGACCGAGTAGGTCACCATGGGGGCATGTCATCTCCCCCCGGACAGCGCTCGGTGAAGATCGCGAACGACGAACGGCTCGGCTGGTCGTCGGATCGCCCCCGGCGCGACGGGATGCCCGACCGCCCGGCTGACATCTCGGTCCGCGGCCGGGTCCTGAGCCCCTCCGACCGCCTGCGCTACTCGCCCGGAAGCCTGCTGCTCATCGTCTCGCCCTCCCTGAAGGAGCGCGACGCGTTCGTCGACCGGCTGATCGAGGAGCGCTCCGCGTTCTTCTCACACGCCAAGGTCCGCTCGCTCATCGAGGGCCGCGTGCCCGCGGACGTGCTCGACGAGAAGGCGAACGAGCTCCTGCAGGCCGCCGTCCTCAAGCGCCTCGGCTCGGGCGAGACCGTCGTGGTCGCGCTGGACACCCTGACCCCTGAGGAGCGGGAGCGCTACGTGCGCCCCGCCGCCGCGCTCAAGCGCCCGCGACACCTGATCCTGCTGGAGACCGGCAAGGACTCCGTCGCCGAGGAGGATCGTGCGGCGCTCAACGAGCTGCGCCGCGCGCTCGACGCCGGGCAGCTCGGCGCGGAGGGCATCCAGACCTCGCTGCGGCTCGGCGGGGCGACCATCAGCGAGGTCAAGAAGGTCGTCTTCCGCCCGCCGCCGCGCGACGACGACTAAAGCGCCCACTGCTGAACCACTCGCGGACGCGCAACGAAGGTCGTTGTGGCACGTCAACGATCCGAAGGAGTGGCAATGAAGCACATCAATCTCTCGAGCGCCTTCGCGGGGCTCGCACCGGTCGCTCACCGGGGCCGACATCAAGGCCGGCTCGCTCGTCGCCAGCGACGTTCGCAACGGCTCCCTCAGCGGAGCCGACATCAAGGACGGCACGATCCGGGTCAAAGACGTGAGCCGGGAGCTCGCGCCCACCCGTTGGCTGCTCGTCAACCGGAACGGCGAGATCGAGCGGCAGTCCGGCGGGTTCCGGATCGCCAACGCCTACCCGACGGGCACGGCCGGGGAGGCGAACGTCTACATCGACTCCGGCGGCGCCGACCTCACCGACAACGGCCTGGGCGCGAGCTTCGCGCCCGAGAACCAGTACTCGCTCAAGGGCACGACGCCGCCGGCCGGGGCCACGCTCAACAACGGCCGCAACCCGGGCGCGGACACCAACCCGGAGTTCTCGGGGGAGATCGGCGTCTCCCGCTGCGCGATCGGGACCGGCCCGAACGAGGTTGCGGGCGTCACCGGTGTGGTGGCCTGCGCGCCGAACGACATCACTCCCCGAGGAACGGGGGCCGCCCAACACGAACCGCTACTTCGTGGTCACCCCGCGCAACTCGGACGGGAGCCCGACGGTCGTCGACTCCTCACCGGGCGCGAACGACAACACCCACAAGCGCTTCTACGTGATCATCTCGGGCGCGCGGAGCTGAGCCACATCGGGGTCCTGCCGCCGGGCGGCGGGGCCCCGCGCGCTACCGCTGCTCGAGCTTGTACCGCTTCATCAGCTCGAGCAGCTTCAGTGCGTACTTCGGGTCGGTCGCGTAGAAGCGGGCGATCTCCCGGGCGAACCGCCTGGCGTCGCCCGTGTAGCGGAACGCCCCGCGGTAGACCGGGTTGCTCGTGAGCAGGTCCCCGTGGTCGAGGATCGAGTTCTCGAGCGACGTGTACGCGCGAAAGGCGCCGATCGTGATGACCAGGCGGCCGTCGGGCTCGGCCTCGCGGGTCTTCTTGAGCACGCACCCGCTCGCGTTCTCGCCCCAGGCGTAGACGCCGCGGGCGCCGGTCGCACGGGCCTTGATTCCGAAGTAGTTGTTCGCGCCCGCCGCGATCTTCCCCGCGCCGGTCTCGAGGATCGTCTGCGCCAGGGTCATCGCGACCGGCACCCGGTACCGCTTCTGCGAGGCGCGGGCCCCGGGCAGGGCGGCGTCGATCAGCTCCTCCGCGTTCTCGAACGGCTCGAGCAGCTTCACCGGCGTTCCCACCGGGCAGCGCCCGCTCGTCGCGCCGCTCTCCGCGGCCGTGTAGCCGGGGTCGCCGCAGATCTTGGCGACGAGCAGTTCGCTGCCGGTGTTGAGCAGCCCGTCGGCGACCCAGGCGCGCTTCCCGCCCGGCAGCACGACGCGGTCCCAGATGCGGGAGCGGCCGGAGCGGCCCGGTGCGATCTGGGCCATCCGCTGGCAGGTGACGCGCACGCGGGTGCCCTGCTTCAGGCGGGCGACCCGGCGGCTGCCGCTGCTCGGGCGGGAGCGAACGTTCGTGCCGCGGCTCGTCGTGACACCGAACGCCGGGGTGGCGGGCGCGGGTGCGGTG
>JACDAP010000633.1 GCA_013695395.1 Solirubrobacterales bacterium | reverse complement strand
CCTCGGGCCTCTCCGTGATGCCGCGGGTGGCCGGCGGCTGCATCTCGTTCGTGGCAATCGTCTTCGTGGTCGGCGGCTGCGCGATCGCCGGCCTCGTCGGCTCGATCGGGGAGGGCGTCGACACGTTCCGCTCGATCAGCACCGAGTTCTCGCGCACGACGCTCGAACCCCCGGCGAGGGCTCCGTCCACGGCGAGCGGGTCCGGGGCAGAGGATTCGGCGACGTCCTCAGCCGAGAGCGCCGAGCCGCCGCGCGGCCTGGCGCGCCGCTCCCTGCTGCGGCGAGCCGAGTTCACCCGCGCGGTGACGAAGCTGCGAGGGGCGGGCCTCGGCCGCCCGCGCTCCCTCCGCGTGGCGCCCGACCGGATCGACACCCAGCTCGTGACGAAGACCGGCCGCCTTCGCAACGTGCAGATCGTCCCCGGCGGCGCGCTGCGGACGATCTCCACCACGCCTTCGGGTGGCTTCTCGACCCAGGGACTCGTGTCGTTGGCCGAGATCGACCGCGGTGCCCCGGCGCGGCTGGTCCGCTCCGCCGCCGGCCGGGCCCAGCTGCCCGCGGCCCGCATCGACTACCTCGTGCTCTCCCAGGTGGGCGGCAAGACCCGCTGGGTCGCCTTCCTCCAGGACGGCCCCGGCTACCTCGCCGACCGCAGCGGCCGGATCGAGCAGAAGGTCCGCTGACGACGCCGCCCGGACCGGGCACCCAGGCGACGCTGCGGCTCGCTCCCGCACCGCCGTACCCGGCGCGCTGGGTAGCCTGCCCGCCGTGCCCGCCCGCCCCGCGAAGTCCACCTACGACGCCGTAATCGTCGGAGGCGGCCACAACGGCCTGGTCGCCGCGGCCTACCTGGCTCGTGCCGGCCGGTCGGTCCTCATGCTCGAGCAGAACCCCACGACCGGGGGCGCCGCGGTGAGCGCCCGCGCCTTCCCCGGCCTCGACGCACGGGTGTCCCGCTACTCCTACCTCGTCTCGCTGCTCCCGCGGAGCATCGTCGAGGAGCTCGGGCTGCGCTTCGAGAGCCGCCGCCGCCGCATCTCCTCCTACACGCCGAGCGGCGCGACCGGCCTGCTCGTGGACGCCTCCGATCCCGCGCGAACCCAGGCCTCGATGTCCGCGCTGACTGGCGGCGAGGCCGACTTCGCCGCCTGGCAGCGACTGGGCGAGGAGACCGGACGCCTCGCCGAGGCCCTCTTCCCCACCCTGACCGAGCCGCTGCGCGGGGCCGACGACCTCCGTGCGCTCCTCGGCGACGAGGCGCTCTGGGAGGCGCTGATCGAGCGGCCGCTCGGGGAGACGATCGAGGCCCGCTTCGCCGACGATCTCGTCCGCGGTGTCGTGCTCACCGACGCGCTGATCGGGACCTTCGCGGGCGCCCACGACGCCTCACTCCTCCAGAACCGCTGCTTCCTCTACCACGTCATCGGCGGCGGGACCGGCGACTGGGACGTCCCGGTCGGCGGCATGGGCGCGCTGACCGACGCACTCGCGCGGGCGGCGGGCCAGGCGGGCGCGGAGATCGTCTGCGAGGCGGAGGTGACGCAGCTCGCCACCGACGGACAGCGGGCCGAGGTGCGGGTGGGCGACGCGTTCACCGTGACCGCCCGCGACGTCCTCTGCGGGGCGGCGCCCGCCGTCCTCGCCCGGCTGCTCGGCGAGGAGCCCGCGGAGCCGGCGCCCGAAGGTGCGCAGCTCAAGGTGAACATGCTCCTCACGCGGCTGCCGCGGCTGCGCGACGCCGCGGTCGATCCCCGTGAGGCGTTCGCCGGGACCTTCCACGTCGCGGAGGGCTACGCCGCCCTGGAGCGTGCGCGGGAGCAGGCGGCCGCCGGCACGATCCCGCTCGCACCGCCCTGCGAGCTGTACTGCCACTCGCTCACCGACACGTCGATCCTCTCCGACGAGCTGCGCGCCAGCGGTCACCAGACCCTCACCCTCTTCGGCCTGCACATGCCCGCACGACTCTTCGCGGAGGAGCCTGAGAAGGCGCGTGAGCGCGCGCTGTTCGCGACGCTCCAGACGCTCGACGAGCACCTTGCCGAGCCCCTGGAGAGCTGCCTGGCCACCGACGCCGACGGGCGTCCCTGCCTGGAGGTCTCCACGCCGCTCGACCTCGAGGCGGCCCTCGGCCTGCCCGCGGGGCACATCTTCCACCGGGACCTGCGCTGGCCGTGGGCCGAGGCCCCTGATGAGATCGGGACGTGGGGCGTGGAGACCGCGCACGCGAACGTGCTGCTCTGTGGCGCGGGCGCACGGCGTGGTGGCGGGGTCTCCGGCGTCCCGGGGCACAACGCGGCGCGGGCGCTGCTCGCCCGGTAGGCACCGCGCCCACCCCCGCGGGACTCACTGCTCGGCGCTTGGCGCAGCGCTGATCCCGTTCCTCCTCGCGATCGTGGGCCTCGAGCCCGCTGAGCTGGCGGGACCGCCCATCGCCGAGACGAGTTCTCCCGGCGTGGAACGGGGGTCTCACGGCACGTTTCCACGCCGGGTGCGCCGCCCCGCAACATCGGGCGTGGAACAGGGGGCTCACGACGCGGTTCTACGCGCCCTGTGCCGAGCCCGCCTCGAGAGCCCCCGCCCGAACAGGACGCTGACGCGCACACCGGCGTAGTGCAGCGTGGGGCACGTGCCGCTCGAGGAGCCGCTGCGCCTCGCCGGGCGTGGCGAGCGTCCCAGAACGCAGAACGGCCCGGTCAGAGACCGGGCCGTTGATCCTGCAAAGGCTCGTGTGAGCCGAGTGCTAGAGCGCCTGGACGTTCGCGGCGGCGGGACCCTTCGGGCCCTGCTCGGCGTCGAACGAGACCTTGGCGCCCTCGGCGAGCGACTTGTAGCCCTCACCAAGGATCGCGGAGTGGTGCACGAAGAGATCCTTCCCGGCCTCGTCGGGTGTGATGAACCCGAAGCCCTTCTCGTCGCTGAACCACTTCACGGTACCTGTTGCCATGTTTCCTCCTAAGGAACGGCGTGCTGCCGAGCTCCTCAAAAGGGCACCCGACCTGAACGCTCGTCAGAATAGCGGCTGCGTCAAGGGCGGGGGGAATCCCTACCTGCTTCGGGGGAGTGCCGGGGCCCGCACTCCATGGTTGGAAAGCTACGCTCGGTGACGATGAGCACTCTCAGCGCCGCAGATGTCCAGGGGTCCGCCAACGAGAAGCTTGATCGCTTCCTCACGGGCACGATCACGGTGGTCCCGTTCCTCGCGCTGATCTTCGTCGGCGTCCAGGCCTGGAACCAAAGCCTGCACCTCTCCGACCTCGTCGTCTTCGGGATCATGTACTTCGCGACCGGCTTCGGCATCACGATCGGCTTCCACCGGATGCTCACCCACCGCTCGTTTGAGACGAGCCGGCCGGTGAAGGCGCTCTTCGCGATCCTCGGCTCGGCCGCCATCGAGGGTCCGGTGATCGCCTGGGTGGCCGACCATCGCAAGCACCACGCGTTCACCGACGTCGAGGGCGACCCGCACTCCCCGCACGTCGACCACGGCCACGGCCTCCGCGGCGCGCTGAAGGGACTCTTCCACGCGCACCTCGGCTGGCTGTTCGTCCACGACCAGCGCGCGAAGAAGGACCGCTACGCGAAGGACCTCATCGACGACCCGATCATCGCCTGGGTCAACCGCACCTTCCTGCTCTGGGTCGCGCTCGGCCTGCTCGCCCCGTTCCTGCTCGGCTGGGCGATCGGCGGCTCGGTCCAGCTCGGGCTCACGGGCCTCTTGTGGGGCGGCGCGGTGCGGATGCTCGTCCTCCACCACGTGACCTACTCGATCAACTCGCTCTGCCACGTCTTCGGCTCGCGCCGCTACGAGACCGACGACGAGTCGCGCAACCTCGGCTGGCTCGCCCCACTGGCCATGGGCGAGAACTTCCACAACAACCACCACGCGTTCCCCACCTCGGCCCGGCACGGGCTCGGCAAGGGGCAGATCGACTCGGCCGCCG
The DNA here is from genome assembly GCA_013695395.1 of Solirubrobacterales bacterium. Taxonomy (GTDB): domain Bacteria; phylum Actinomycetota; class Thermoleophilia; order Solirubrobacterales; family Solirubrobacteraceae; genus Paraconexibacter. The sequence goes on along the minus strand of JACDAP010000633.1, from coordinate 1,448 downwards.
CGATCATCGGGCTGATGGAGCGGGTCGGCCTCGTGTGGGACGTGAAGCGCCCGAGCGCCGAGCAGCAGGCGCGCAAGCGCATCCCTGCTGCGTAGATCCCGCATACCGGGATGTTCACCGCACGGGCGAGCTGGCGGAGCGCCGGAACCGGTCACACCCCCGGGTCGTCGGTGGTGCGGGACTGCGCGAAGGCGAGCCGTTCCCGCGCGGCGACCGCCCGCCGCTCGAGCTCGCGCATCCGCTCCGGGCTCGTCGCGCGCATCCCGTAGGCCTTCGCGCGGTAGAGATCGAGACGCTGCTGGGCCAGGCGCGCCTCGGCGCGGAGGTTCTCGAGCGCGTCGGGGTCGGGCATGGACCGAGCCTACGCCGCACCCGTACCACCGAAGCGATGCCCGACGGCCGCACGATCCACCGCCTCGCGCGGGACCACGCCCGCGACCTCGCGTCACGTCCGCTCACCGCACCTGAGAGCGGCCGCAGCGCGCACGGTGCGCCCGCCCGCGAACTGCCCATGCGTTCCCCTCCTAGGAGGGGGAAACAGCGGGCAGTTCGCCGTGACGCGGGCGGGGCCGGGCGAGCGCCCGTTGCTCGCCCACCCAGTCGTCGAGCTCCTGCCAGCAGCCGTAGAGCCAGGCGATCCGCTCGCGCTCGCCCGCCGGGATCCCCTCGCGCGCGTGCCGCCAGAACCTGATCCTCACGGTGGTCCCGTTGAGGTCGCCGCGCCAGATGTCGGAGACCCTCTCGAAGCCGTCCAGGCCGACGTGGCCGAAGACGAGCACGTCGGCGCGGTCGGCGGCGCCCACGAGCGCGAGCGGGCCGCCGAGGCGGGGCGGCAGCAGGTGATGGAGCCGGTCGGCGAGATCGGCGGTCTCCGGGTCGTTCTCGCGGATCTTCTCCTGTGCGCGTGCGAGCTTGGCCGGCGTGTGCCGGGTCCCCTCGGGGTAGATGAGCGCGCCGTCGCCCGGACCGTGGAGGAAGCGCCCGAGCAGGGCCACGCGCGCCGACTCGGCGGCGGGATCCTTCGAGGCGCGGCGCACGAGCGCGGTCGGCACCCAGCGGGCGCCCATGTCGAGGGTCGGCAGCGCCTTCAGCTCCTCCTTGAGCACGCAGCGCAGCTGCATCTTGTGCGGACCGGAGAGGAACGCCTGGCCGAGCGTGTTGTCGATGATGCTCGCGTGGCGGATGAGGATCACGAGCGGCCCGGGCTCGACGAGCTCGTCCCCCTCGACCTCGAAGCGCAGCCCGAAGAGCTTGCGCACGCCGAGCAGATGCCCGGCCGCCCAGGTGCGCTGCAGGTAGAAGACGCGTCGCCGGCGCGCCGGGGTGTCGCGGCCACCTGCGGCCAGCCACACGAGCGAGAGCCCCATCCACCCGCGGACCTCACCGAGCAGGAACCACCAGCCCATGAGGACCAGGCGCACCGCCATCCACGGGGTGCGGGCCCGCAG
>JACDAP010000628.1 GCA_013695395.1 Solirubrobacterales bacterium | reverse complement strand
CCTCTGGCGCATGAGCGCGCCCGAACTGACCCTCACGCTGGCCGATCCCGTCGAGCTGCGCAGCGGTGTGGTGCTCTCGAACCGCCTCGTGAAGGCGGCGATGAGCGAGCAGCTCGGCGGACTCGACGGTGCGCCGAGCGTCGAGCTGGAGCGGCTCTACGAGCGGTGGGCCCGCGGCGGGCTCGGGCTCAGCATCACCGGCAACGTCATGATCGACCGGCGCTCGATCGGCGAGCCCCGCAACGTGGTCGTCGAGGACGACCGCGACCGGGACGGGCTGTCCCGCTGGGCCGCCGCGGCGAGCGCCGAAGGGACCACCGCGATCGTCCAGGTCAACCACCCGGGCCGCCAGACGCCGGCCGGGCTCTCCTCCCGTGTGGTCGCCCCGAGCGCGATCGGCCTCGCCTACAAGGGCGCGTTCCCGAAGCCGCGGGCGCTCGAGGGCGACGAGATCCACGAGCTCGTCGCGCGGTACGCGCAGACCGCTCGGCTCGTCGTCGAGGCGGGATTCGCCGGGGTGCAGCTCCACGGCGCGCACGGCTACCTGATCTCGCAGTTCCTCTCGCCTCGCGCGAACGTCCGCACCGACGAGTGGGGCGGGGATGCGGAGGGCCGGCGTCGCTTCCTGCTCGAGGTGGCGAAGGCGACGCGTACGGCGATCGGGCCCGACAAGGTGCTCGGCGTCAAGCTCAACTCGGCGGACTTCCAGAAGGGCGGCTTCACCGAGGAGGAGTCGCTCGAGGTGATCCGTCTGCTCGACGGACTCGGCGTGGATCTGCTCGAGGTGAGTGGCGGGACCTATGAGGCGCCCGCGATGACCGGCACCACCAAGCAGGCGGAGAGCACGCAGGCGCGGGAGGCCTACTTCCTCGCCTTCGCCGAGCGGGCTCGTGAGGTCGCCCCCGACCTGCCGCTGATGGTCACGGGCGGCTTCCGCAGTGGGAGCGCCATGCAGGCCGCGGTCGTGTCAGGGGCGACCGACCTGATCGGCCTGGCCCGGCCGCTCGCGCTCGAGCCCGACCTGCCGGCGGCGCTGCTCGCCGACCCGGCGGGGACGCGCGCCGCCTTCCAGCTGCACCGCATCGGGATCAAGAAGCTCGACGGGGCCGCGGACCTCTGGTGGACCCAGCACCAGATCGCGCGCCTCGGTGCCGGGCAGGAGCCCGACCCCGCCTACGGCGCGCGCCGGGCCGTGTTCGACGCGCTGCTACGCGACGGGCGCAACTCGTTCAAGCGGCGCCGCGGCTGAGCTCGCGTCGAGCGGCGCGCGAGAAGCCCGGCTCACACCTCCGAGCCGGCGCGCCCTGGCGGGGTCTCAGCCCGGCAGCCCGGGGAACCGGTTCACGAGCCGGCGGAGGGTCTGCTCACCCTCGGCGGCCAGCGCGGCGGCCCGTTCGGTCGCGGCGGAGACCGTCTCCGGGTCGCCGGCCAAGCGCGCCCTTTCGGCCAGTTCGTACTGCCGGTTCTGCTCCCGGAGGATCCGGATGACCTTGCGGGTGCCCCGCACGAGGGCCGGGTCTCGGAGCTCCTTGGCTTCGCGCTCGATCCGCTCCACGATCGTCTGCAGCCGGAGCAGCTCCGATCCGATCCGAACCTGGAGAATCTTCCGGTCGAGCTGCTGGTCTGCAAGCAGCGTGCGGGTCGTGCGCGCCGACTCGCGATACAGGCCTGATGCGAAGTCCACGCGACGCATCGAGTTGCGGTCCCCGACGGTGAGGCCGTCCACGCCGCTGTCCGGCACCGCGGGGGGCGGAGGGGACGAGCCGCAGGCGCCAAGGGAAAGGCAGCACACGGCGAGGACCGCGACACGAAGCACCGCCGGAAGTCTGGTTCCTCCCGCCGGCGGGCGCGCCGGTCGCTCAGGGTCGGGCGGTGGCCAGCTCGAGCGCTCGCACCAGCCGCTGCGCCTCCTCGGGACGGTGCGGCACCGTGATCCGCACGCGCTCCGGGTCACCGAGCGGGCCGCCGCCGGCGACGAGCACGCCGAGCCGCTCCAGCCG
>JACDAP010000627.1 GCA_013695395.1 Solirubrobacterales bacterium | reverse complement strand
GGCCTCGCCCATCGCGTAGGCGCCGGAGAGGCCCTCGACCTGCTGCCAGACCCGGGCGAAGCGCTCCGGGTCGGCCGTCGGGCGGCGAACCGCGGCGAGCGCCTGCTCCTGCTGGGCGGCGGTCGCGTTCGCCTTGCCGTGCAGCTCCACGGCGCCGGCGGAGAAGTCACGGACGAGCACGCCGAAGAGCTCGTCGAGGAGAGCTGAGTCGAGGCCGACGATCTCGGCCTGCTCGAGGATCAGTTGGCCGTAGACGACCAGCGTGAACAGCTCGCCGAGGGTGATCTGCAGGTCCATGTCCTTGCCCTGCTCGGCGTCCAGCGGGGCGGTTTTCACCAGGGTCGCGAGCGCCTCGGCCTGTTCGCGGAAGACCGCGACGTTCGGCACGCCCGCGGCCGCGTCGTAGGTCGACCGCCAGTCGTGGAAACGGATCTTCGAGAGGCCGCGGGCGGGGCCCTGGCGGAAGAGGAACGCGTCGTCGGCGGGCTCCTGCCGGGTCGGGACCTCCGGGCACTCCTGCGCTTCGAAGAGGTAGGCGGGCATGAACTTGAGGATCAGCGCGAGGTTCACCGCGACCGTGCCCTCGAGCTTGGGCAGCCCCTCGACGTCCTGCTTGGCGATGGGCAGGAAGCCGTCCTTCTCGAAGCCCTTGGCCGCTGCGACGTCGCCGAGCAGCGTGACGACCCTCTGCGCCTCGGTGGTCACCTTCATCTTGGTCACCGGGTTGTAGAGCAGGTAGCGGCGGTCTTCGGGCGTGGCCGAGCGGAAGTAGTCGACCGCACGGTCGCCGAAGAGGCGCATCCCGATCAGCCGGGCGTACGCGTCGACGAGGCCCCGGCGCACGTGCGGGAAGTTCGTCACCGGCTTCCCGAACAGGATCCGCGTGTGGGCGTGAGTGATCGTCTCGTAGAGCGCGTGCGTGGCCAGGCCGATGCCGCCGAAGCCGAGGTTGAACTTGCCGATGTTGACCGTGTTGAGCGCGGCGCTGAACGCGTCGGCGCCGACGTGCAGGATGTCGTCCTCACCGACCGGGTAGTCCTCGAGGCGGAACTCGGCCACGAAGATCTGGGAGGGCACCACGTTCTGCACGACGTGGTAGTTCGGGTGCTCGGAGGAGGCGAGGAAGAACACGTACTGGTCGGGCCCCTCGACGCCTTCGACCCGGCCGAAGATCGACACCACGCCCGCGCAGTTCCCGTTGCCGATGTAGTACTTGCTGCCGGTCGCCGTGTAGCCGCCGTTCCCGTCAGGGGTGAGGACCATGTCGCTCGAGTAGATGTCGGCGCCGTGTTCACGCTCGGAGAGGCCGAAGGCCGCCACGCCGCCTTCCTCCATGGCCTTCGCGGCGCGGGCGCGGGCGCTGTCGTTGGCGCTCTGCCACACCGGGCCGAGGCCGAGGACCGTGACCTGCCAGGGGTACCAGTAGTTGATGCCGTAGAAGCCGAGCACCTCGGACATCGCCGCGATCCGCGCCGTGTCCCAGCGCTTCTCCGGGTTCCCGCCCGCCTGCTCGGCCGGGGTCAGCAGGGTGGAGAACATCCCCTCACGGGCGACGAACTCCAGGAAGTCCGCGTGGAACTCCTGGGCGTGGAAGTCCGCGGTGAGCTTCGCCTTGCCGCGGGACTCGAAGTGCTCGATCGTCGCCCGGAGCAGGCGCCGGGTCTCCTCGTCGTACTGCTGCGGATCGTAGGTCGGCGGGTGCAGCAGCAGCTCGGTGGCGACGGCGGTGGCGGACAACGTGGGCTCCTCGTGGCGGGATCGTCATCCTCACCGTACGGGTTGGGCAGCGGGCGCGCTCGGATCGGCGCGGTCGGGCGCCTGATCACGGAGAGGAGGTGCAGCCGGACTCGCTCGCCGCTCGAGAGCGGGCGTGGAACCGTGTCGTGAGTCCCCCGTTTCACGCCCGCTGTGGGGCACGCCCAGAGCGGGCGTGGAACCGTGTCGTGAGTCCCCCGGTTCACGCCCGCTGTTGTGCGGCCGCACGCGGGTCAGGCGTCGGCGGACGCCCCGGCTGCGCGTCGGTCGAGCTCGTCGACGACCTCCCGCCGCGCGTAGAGG
>JACDAP010000624.1 GCA_013695395.1 Solirubrobacterales bacterium | reverse complement strand
CGCCTCGCCGATGGCCCGAGTCTCGGCGCCGCGGCGCTCCTCGGTGCCGCGATCGCGCTCGCCGCGCTCACCCGCGGGGAGGCCATCGCGCTGGGCGTGCTGCTGGCCGCGCCGCTGCTCTGGCGGGGCGGGGAGGGCAGCATGGGGCGCCGTGCGGCGCTCGGCGTCGCCTGCCTGGCCTCCGCCGCGCTCGTCCTCGCCCCCTGGGCGATCCGCAACGCAACGACCTTCGAGCGGCCCGTGCTCCTCTCGACCAACGGCGACTCCGTCTTCGCGGGCGCCAACTGTGAGAGCACCTACTTCGGGGAGCTCATCGGCGCCTGGGACTTCGAGTGCTTCGGCGGCCCGGTCACCGGCGACGAGGCGCAGGCCGCTCTCCAGTACCGCGAGCGCGGCTTCACCTACGCGAGCGAGCACACAGGGCGGATCCCGGTGGTCGTGGCGGCCCGGCTCGGACGGATGCTCGACGTCTACCGGCCGTGGGGGCAGGGGGGGTTCTTCGCCTCGCAGGAGGGACGGCAGGTGCGCTTCCACCGGGCGGGCCTGGTCATGTACTGGGCGCTGATCCCGCTGGCCGTAGGTGGGGTGGTGCTGCTGCGCCGGCGCCGCAGGCGGGTCGAGCTCCTCGTCCTCCTCGCGCCGTTCGTGCTGATCGTGCTCGTGGGTGCCGCCGTCTACGGCAACACCCGCTTTCGGACCTCGGCGGAGCCCTTCCTCGTGATCCTCGCCGCGATCGCGATCGAGGCGGCGGCCGTAGCGCTCGCGGCGCGGCGCTCGCGTACCGTGGCGAGGTGATGTCGCGCCTCAGGCCACCCGCCCGCCGCGCCCGGGTGGCCGCGTGATGCTGCTCCGGGTCCTCCTGGTGGCGGCCGGGCTCGCCGTGGGCGTGTGGGCGCTCGAGCGCGACGATGCGGTCCGCGCCTGCAACGCCGCCGGCCTTGCCTCCTTCGGCGCGGACTCCCCAGATGTCGCGGCGAGCATCGCCGACCGGCTCGAGGAGGAGTGCCGCGGCGGCGTGCCGCTGGCCTCCGGCGCCGCCGTGCTCTTGAACGGCGGACACCCCGAGCAGGCCGCCCGGCTGGCGCGGGAATCGATCCGTCGGGAGCCGGAGAACATCGCCGGGTGGGTCGCGGCCGGGACGGTGGCGATGGCGGCGGGCGACGCAGAGGGCCTCGCGCTCGCCCGCGACCGGTTGCGTGCGCTCGACCCGCGGAACCGCGTGCTCGGCGGGTGACAGGGCCGGTGTCCGCCGCAGAGTTCCAGCTGGGCGCTCTCGTGCGGACGCCCCCGCTCAGCAGGCGTAGCCGGATGGTCCTTCCGGGGACGCCTGCGCAGCGATCATGCCCGCCAGGGCGAGCGCGGTAAGCGTCACGGCAGGGAGCTCCCAGTGCCAGTCGATGCTCGCGTGCAGCGAGAAGGCGACGAGCGCCGCGACGGGTCCGGCGGCGAGGACCGGGTCGGCGGCCTGGACCCGCCGGGCGCACAGGGCGATGCCCCCGGCGGTGCTCAGCAGGAGGAGGAAGCCGACGAGGCCGAGCTCGGCCAGGGTCTCGATCGGGAGCGAGTGGGCGTCGCGGATCCGCTCGGGCTGGGGGCGGGCCTCGAGCCAGGCGACGCCGTAGCCGCCCGAGCCGATGCCGCGGAGCGGGTGGTCGGCGAAGGTGTCGAGCCCCACGCGCCAGTAGTCGTAGCGGTGGGAACCGGCGCTCACCAGGCGCGCTGAGGTGGCACCGAAGGCCGGGTCCGTGGTCCCCTGGCCGCCGTCGTCCCGGGCGAGGAGCGGGGGCACGGCGACCATCGCCACGGCGAGCACCGCGGCGACCGTCCCCGACCACTGCGGGAGGCCGAGCCGCCCGGTCCGCAATCGGTCGGCGCGCTCGTCCCGGAGCGCCCACCGGGTGAGCGCCACGCCGACCGCGGCGGCCACGATCATCGCGGCCAGAACCAGGAGGCCCTCACGCTGGCGCGTGGCGTCACTCCCCGCGAGGGTGCGGACGGCGGGGAAGAGGATCGGGCCGAGCAGGCCGAGCGCTGCGGTCTCCAGGGCGATTGCCGTGCCGCGCAGCTGGGTCCAGGTCGGCGCGACGACGAGCAGCACGATCAGCCCGCCGCCCAGCGCGGCCAGTGCTCCGCGGGAGAAGGTGAGGTAGACGCCGGAGCCGAGCGGGACGGTCGCGACGGCGGCAAGGCACCGCATCCAGCCGGGCCGGTCGCGGTCGCCGAGGATCCGAGCGCAGAGCAGGAGGCCGAGGACCGCGTAGAGGCCGCTCGCGTTCCAGTAGGTGAGCGGCTGCTCGAAGCGGCCGCCCGCCGAGCGGGAGGCGGTCTGAGGGATGAGCCCCGGGAGCAGCCGGCCGGAGAGGCCGTACGTGGTGACGGCGGTGATGCCTGCGGCGAGCGCCGGTTCGACCAGGCGGGCGGCGGCCCGGGTCCGCCAGGCGAGCAGGCCGACGGCGAAGGCGACCGTGTAGAGCGCGACGCGCTCGGCGTCGTCCCCGGCGACGTCGGTGAGCGGCGACCAGCCCCGCGAGAGCGCCACCCAGCCCGCGAGCCCGGCCAAGCCGCCGAGGGCAAGGCGCAGACCGGTGCCCGTGGGGACCAGCCCGCGCGGAGGCGAGGCGAGAGCGGTGAGGGCCAGGACGAGCCCCGCGACGCCGAGCGCGATCAGCCGCGGGCGGTCCCCGAAGCCCCCGGCGAAGAACGCCAGCGCGACCGGACCGGCGAGCAGCGCCACGCGCGGGACAGTGAGCAGGGGCATCCAGCCCGCCAGGCTATATAGAGCGGCCGACCAGGCGCGAGATCAGACGCAGGAGCCGACTTCGGCACGTGTGCGCTCAGAGCAGGCCGGCGCGGCGGGCCAGGCGGCGGCAGACCGGGGCGCCGAGGGGCTCCTTGAGGATCGCCCCCGGGAACGGCGCGACGCCGGGCTGCCGGGCGTCCGCACCGAGCGAGAAGCTCCCCGCGGGGCTCATGGGCACGCTCAGGCTCGCTGCCGGCTCTCCGTCCACGCGCGCGACAGCGAGCTGCTGGCCGAACAGGCTCGGGTCGAAGGAGAGCTCCAGGCGGGCCCGGGCACCGATGGGGATCGGGGGGCCGAACGGCGCCTCGCCGCCGACGGTGCGCAGGGCCAGGCGGAGGCCCCGCGGGGAACGCCGGGCGAGCAGGAGCACCCGGTCGGCGCCCGTGCCGGCGATGCCCACGAGCGTCGGAGCGTCGTCGCCTCCCGTGAGCGAGAACCGCAGCCGTCCGGTGCGCTCCGTCCGCTCCACCGGAGCCCAGTTGCCGAAGGCGTCGATCACGAAGAGGCCGTCGCAGGAGCCGGTGATCGCCAGGTCCCCGGACCGTCGGCCGGCCGCCGACGGGAGTCGCGCACCTCTCGTGAGCCCGCGCGGGGAGCGCCCGAGCGCGTCGTCGATCCGGTCCTGCGTACGGACCCAGGAGGCACGCCGCTCCTCATTCACCGTCGAGCCCGTGAGGCGCTGTTCCAGCAGCCCCGCCCCGCCGTTGACCCCGACACCGACCGCCGTGAGGACGATCGCCGCGACGAGCCAGCCGCGCCCTGTCCGGCCCGCGCCCACCAGCGTCTGGAGCCCGATCGCCCCTCCGAGGGTCAAGAGCGGGAGTGCGTCGGCGAGGTAGCGCGTCGTCACGTAGCCGATGCTCAGCACGCCCGCGTACCCGGCGGCGGCGGCACCGAGCAGGCCGAGCGTCGCCCACCGGCGCCGACCGGGCAACCGCACCGCGCCGACCAGGGCGACGAGGGTGAGCAGGCAGAGCAGCGCCATCGAGGTCGGCGCGCTCAGGCTGGCCTGCAAGGTGTCGAACCGGACGTCCCCGAGCACCTTCGGCGGATCGCCCGGGCCGCCGAGGAACGGGAAGGCCCGGACACTCCCCACGGCGTCGGGGCGCAGGACGGCGAGCACTTGGGTCGGCACGAACTGGGGTCCGAAGATGGTGCCGTCGTTCGCGGCGAGCGCGGCCTGCCGGGAGGGGTCGAACTGGGAGGCGACCTGCCGGTCCAGCGGGATCCCGAACGGCACGCCGAACTTCGCCGCGTTGATCGCGAGGGAGGAGCCGACCGCCACGAGGGCACCCACCGCGAGGCCGACGAGGAGCCGTCGGCGGACCGGCCGCTCCATCAGCAGCACGAGGAACGCGACGCCCAGCGCGAGCACGACTGCCAGCCCAACCGTCACCCGCGTATTGATCGTGAGCACCGCGAGTGCGCCGGCGACGGCCACCCCGCGGGCCGAGGGGGCCCGCAGGACTCCGAGGACGGCCCACAGCGCGGCAACCGCGAGCGCTGCACCCCACAGCTCGGTCTCGTGGTAGACGATCGGGCGCCCGAGCAGGTACAGCGCGACACTCCCTGCCCCCACCGCGACCTGCAGGACACCCACCAGCGCAAGCTCCCCGCGCTCCAGGGCGGCGGCGGGGCGCAGCCAGCCGCGCACCCGCCAGTGCAGGGCAGCGGTCGCGACCAGGAGCACCAGGAGCGCGAGGAGCATCGAGAGCTGCGTGAGCCGCTGGTCGAGGCCGGAGGTCACGAGCAGGACCGGGAGCCTGAGGAGCGCGAGGATGGGCCCGTAGTACTCGTAGGTCTGCCCGTCCGTCACGATCCCCTCGAAGCCGACCGCGCCCGGCGGGACGGCCAGCCGACCGTCCAGGAAGGCGCGGCCCTGCGCGTCGAAGAAGCCGCCGAGGAGCCCGGGGTCGGTGGTGAGCGAGGCCTCGGGCCCGACGAGCAGGAGCAGATCGAGCGCAAGGGCGATGAGCGAGCCGATCAGCGTGGCGCGCACGAACTGACGCTGGGCGCGGTTCACCCGGCCGACCCTACGGGTCCACGCCCCGGCCCGTGCGCCGCTCGGTGGCGCAGCGGTCGAACGGTTCGGAAGGGGAACGGCCGCAGACTCTCTAGGGTGCGCCGCGATGACGCCCCCTCCCGCCTGCCGGATCTGCACCGGCGTGCTGTCGCTGGCCCGGCCCGGGCGCCCCGGTCCGATCGCCGCCGCCGCGTTCGCTCCGAGCTGTCACGAGGCGGGGGCTCACGGCGACCTGCTGCGTTGCCGCGAGTGCGGGACCGTCCAGCAGCCCTCGCTCCCGGCCGGGGAGGAGCTCGTCGGGCTCTACCGCGAGATGACCGACACCGCCTACCTCGAGCAGGAAGCCGGGCGGCGGCAGACGGTCCGCCGGCTGCTTGAGCTCGTCGGGGCGCACGTTCCCGCCGGCCGGCTGCTCGAGGTCGGTTGCGGCCACGGGCTGCTGCTCGACGAGGCCGCGCGTCTCGGCTACGAGGTCACGGGGCTCGAGCCCGCGCGCCAGGCCGCAGCCCACGCCCGGGAGCGCTACGGGCTCGACGTCCGCGAGCTCACCGTCGACGATCCGTCGCTCGATGAGGAGCGCTTCGACGTGGTCGTCATGGCCGACGTCCTCGAGCACGTGGAGAACCCGTGCGCCGCGCTCGACCGCTGCACCTCGCTGCTCGCCGAGGGCGGCGTCATGCTGATCGTCACCCCGGATCCGTCCTCAGCGACGGCCCGCCTGGCAGGGGCGCGTTGGTGGGGGTTCCTGCCCGGCCACGTCTGCCTGCTCCCGCACCGCACGCTGCTCGAGCTGCTGATCGGCCGGGGCCTGCTGATCGCCGCGGACGTCCCGCTCGTGCGCAGCTTCACCCCCGGCTACTGGGCCAAGGGCCTGGGGGAGCGCAGCCGCATGGTCTCCCGCCTCGCCGAGCGGGTCGAGCGCCACGCGGGGGACCGGCTGTGGTCCCTCACGCTCGGGGACGAGCGCGCCGTGCTCGCCCGGCGGGTGACGGTCCAGCTCCCGGAGCGGCCGCTGGCCTCGCTCCGCGGCCGCGAGCATGTCGTCTGCGCCGTCCTGCCCGCTTACAACGCCACGCGGACGATCGCGCGGGTCGCGGAGGAGATGCCTACCGACGCGATCGACCGCGCGCTCGTGGTCGACGACGCGAGCCCCGACGAGACCACGAGCGCCTCGCTGGCCGCAGGCTTCGAGGTGCTCCGCCACCCGAGCAACCGCGGCTACGGCGCCAACCAGAAGAGCTGCTACGTCCGGGCCGCGCTCGACGGCGCGGACATCGTCGTGATGGTCCACGGCGACAACCAGTACGACCCCGCGCTCGTCGGCGCGATGGTGAAGCCGATCGAGGAGGGGCGTGCCGACGTGGTGATCGGCTCCCGGCTGTTGAAGGACGAGGCGATCGCCGGCGGGATGCCGCGCTGGAAGTGGGTCGGCAACCGCTTCCTGACGCGAATAGAGAACGCCGCGTTCGGCCACGACTACTCCGAGTACCACACCGGCTACCGGGCCTTCAGCGTCGACTTCCTGCGGACGATCGCCTTCACCCGCAACAACGACGACTTCGTCTTCGACCAGCAGATCTTCGCGCAGATCACCGCCCGCGGGGCTCGCGTGGTCGAGCTCGCGATCCCGACCCGGTACTTCCTGGAGGCCTCGAGCGTCTCCTTCGGTGACAGCGTCGTCTACGGCCTGAAGACCCTCGGCGTGCTGGCCCGATACCGGCTGAACCGGCGGCGGCGGGGCGGGTGGGCGCTGCTCCGGCAGCCGGCGATCCGCCTCGAGCCCGTGGCCTCGTTCTCGACGGCAACGCACCGCGTAGCCTGACGGCCTCGTGCCGTCGGTCCCCTCCCGCGCTTCTCGTCTCCGGCCCGGGGTGCCAGCCGCGCTCATCGCCCTCGCGTTCCTGCTCGCGCTCGTCCAGCGCCCGGGACAGGTGGTGGCCGACACGAAGGTCAACCTGTACGTCGATCCGGGTGCGTTCCTGGGGCAGGTGCTGAGCGCCTGGTCGCCGACGACCGACCTCGGGCACGTCTGGGCCGGGCAGTACGCGGGCTACGCGTGGCCGATGGCGCCGTGGTTCGCGGCCGGCGACGCGCTCGGGCTCCCGGTCTGGATCGTCCACCGACTCTGGCTCGGCACGCTCCTCGCCCTGGCCGCGGTCGGCGTCGTGAAGCTGCTGCAGGCGCTCGTGCGGCGGCGGCCGGGCACCCTGCACGTCGTCGCGGGTGTCCTCTACGTGGTCAACCCGTACGTCACGGTCTACGCGAACCGGACCTCGGTCGCCCTGCTCGCCTACGCCGCGCTCCCGTGGCTCCTGCTCGCCACCCACCGGGCGCTCCGCGACCCGCGCGGCTGGCGCTGGCCCGCTGTCTTCGCGCTCATCCTCACGAGCACCGCGGGGGGGATCAACGCGACCGTCACGTTCTTCGTCCTGCTCGCGCCGCTCCTGCTGGCCGCCTACGAGCTGCTGCTCGGCTCCGTGGAGCGCCGGGCCGTGATCGCTGCCGCCTGGCGGATGGTGCTCGTCAACGCGGTGGTCTCCGCCTGGTGGCTCGTGCCGACCGTCGTGCACGCCAGGTACGGGCTGAACTTCCTGCCCTTCACCGAGCAGCCGGGCACGATCTGGGGGACGACCTCGCTGCCCGAATCTCTCCGGCTCATGGGCTTCTGGACGAGCTACATCGGCGTCGGCTACGGGGGGACGCTGCGGCCGTTCGCCTCGCACGGACCGGTCCTGCTGTTCAACCTGGGGGTGGTTCTCGCCGGGCTCGCCGTGCCCGCCGCAGCACTCACCGCCTACGCCGCCGCGCGCCGGGTGCGCTACGCCCCGTTCTTCCTCGGCCTGGCGCTCCTCGGCCTCGTGGTGATGGCCGCGGGCTTCCCCGAGGGGACGCCGCTGCGCAGCGCGCTCACCTTCACCTACAACCGGGTCGAGCCGGTGCAGGTGCTGCGGACGACCTACAAGGCGGGCCCGCTGCTCGCGCTCGCTCTGGCGGTGCTCGGAGGGCTGGGTGCGGCGGTCGCCTGGCGGTGGCTCGGCGGGCGCCCCCGGAC
>JACDAP010000602.1 GCA_013695395.1 Solirubrobacterales bacterium | reverse complement strand
GTGCGGGCTGTGTCGGAAGCGGCCATGCGCCGATGCTGGCATGCGCGTCCGCGTCCGTGTGGCGCTCGTCATCTCCGCGGCGAGTACAACGTGGCGCTGTGAGCGCGAACGCACGCCGGGGCTCCCGGGTCGGCCACCACGGCCACGGCACCGAACGCAAGGATGTCCTGCGCGCGGCGGTCACTCCGCTGGCCTCGATCTTCGGCTCCGGCTTCCTCATCATCGTCCCGATCCTCGAGCAGTCGATCGGGGCGCTCTCGGTGGTCGGGATGGCCGGGGTCTGCGGCCTGGCCTGGCTCGTCGGTATGGCGGTCCGGCACAACGTCGCCGAGGCCGAGCGACTGCACGACACGGGCGAGATGGACACGGTCACCGAGCGGATCGAGCGCGGCGCGGACCTCGTGATCGTCGTCGCCTACGTGATCTCGGTCGCGCTCTACCTGCGGATCCTCGCCCAGTTCGTGGTCGAGTACCTCTCCGAAGGCTCCGGCGCCGCCGAGCGGATCCTCGCGGTGGCGATCGTCGTCTTCATCACGGCGGTCGGGGTGCTCCGCGGCCTCGACGGGCTGCAGAAGCTCGAGCGGCTCGCGCTCGGCATCGTGCTCGTACTGGTGCTCGTGCTGGGCACGGCGTTCGTCGCGGAGGACATCGGCCGGCTGACCGGGGACGGCCTGAACCTCCCGCCCGTCCCCGACACCGGGATCGGCTCCGCGCTGCTCGTGCTCGGCGGGATCGTGATCACCGTCCAGGGCTTCGAGACGATCCGCTACACGGAAGGGGACGCGCAGACGCGGATCGCCGCCAGCCGCCTGGCCCAGCTCACCGCCACGGTCGTCTACATCCTCTTCGTGGCGCTCGCGACCCCCCTCATGGGGCTCGGCACGCCGGCCGGCGCGGACGGCGACCTGCTGGGGCTGATCGAGCGCGTCGTCCCGATCCTCGCGCTGCCGCTCGTGCTGACCGCGGTCTTCAGCCAGTTCAGTGCCGCGACCGCGGACACCGAGGCGAGCGTCGGCAACCTGAAGGTGCTCGGCTGGGGCCCGGTCCAGGGGCGCTCGGGGTACCTGCTCGTCGGCGCGGTCGCGGCGCTGCTGGCCGCGACGCTCGGCACCTCGATCATCATCGTGGTCGCCTCCCGCGCCTTCGCCGCCTACTACGCGCTCCAGTGCCTGGTCGCGGTGCGGACGAGCGACGCTCGCGCGGCGAAGCTCGGCTACGGCGCGCTCGGGATCGTGATGCTCCTCGTGACGCTGCTGGCCAAGCCGGCGGGGTAGGCGACGCGCCCCCATCGGCGCCGCCCAGCCACGAACCTCCCGCCTTTCTCCGCGCCGGGCGGGAAAAATGGCGGGCGGTTCGTCGCCGCGCGCCGGGAGCGCTCGACGCCGGTGCTCAGTCGCCCATCTCGTCGAGCAACTCGTCCGCGCCCGTCTCCTCCTCCTCGTCGAGCTCGATCGCCCGAAGGTAGGCGTCTCGCGCCTCGCCGGGGAGGTCCACCGCCTCGCAGGCCTGCCCGTACCAGCACCAGGCCCAGGCGTTCGCGGGCGCGAGCTCGGTGTAGCGGCGCAGGTGGCCGTAGGCGCGGTGGTACTCATCCAGGTCGTAGAGCGTGTAGCCGAGCGAGTAGTGCGCCTTCATGTCGCCGGCTTCCAGGGCGAGCTGCCAGTGGGGGAGCGCCTTGGCCGGCGACGGCGCGCTCATCGCCATGTGAAAGTGCATGGCGTCGGCGGTGGGCTCGCCCTCCTCGAAGCGCCCGCGGATCGCGACCAGCAGCTCCCCGACCGTCGCGCTCGGCAGCCCGAGCGCGGGCACGTCGAAGCGCGGGCCGTCCCAGTAGAGCGGCGTGTCCTCCTGCTCGAAGTCCTCGAGCTCGGACCAGCCCTGGACGACGAAGCCGATCACGGTCTCGTGCGCCTCGTCGAACACGAAGGCGACCAGATCCTCGACGAGCGTCTCGTAGCGCGACGCGCCGATGCCGTCGCAGTCGGTGCCGAAGGCGAGCACCTCGACGAGGTCCCACCACGGGTCGACCGTGAGGTGCAGTGGGACGGTGGTGGCGGTGAGGGTGGGCGGTGCGGTCATGCAGGGCCTCCAGGCTCGGGCGGGGTCTCTGCTTCTTGGGTCGAGCGCGAGGCGCCCGATCTGACGCCCGGAACCATGAATGTCGCCTCACCCTCGCTGGGCGAGGGCTGTTCGGCGCTCGGCGGGCGCCGGGGGTTGAGTCCGTTCCCGTCAGGACCGATGGGCTCCGGGTGACCCCTCCCGCCATGAACCCCACCCTGCACGCTCTGCTCACCGCCCGGCTCGAGGCCTCGACGCTCGACCTCGAGGCCCGCGCGGAGGTGCTGGCCGAGGCGGGGCCGCCCGCCGCGCCCGCCCAGCAGGAGCAGGCCACCGGGGAGGTCTACCTGCGGTCGGTCACCGTCGAGGGCTTCCGCGGGATCGGCCCCGAGGCCACGCTCGAGCTGCCCGCGCACCCCGGGCTCGTCCTCGTCGTCGGCCGCAACGGCAGCGGGAAGTCCTCGTTCGCCGAGGGGCTCGAGCTGCTGATGACCGGTCGGACGAAGCGCTGGGAGGAGAAGACCCTCGGCTGGACGAGCGCGTGGCAGTGCCTCCACCACGAGGAGTCGACGCGGCTCTCCGCCTCCCTGGCGATCGGGGGCCAGGCGGAGCCCGTCGAGCTCACGCAGACGTGGGAGCGCGGCGCCGCCTACAAGGACGCGAGCGACCGGGCGGCGGTCGAGGCGCTGCTCGCCAGGCACGGCTGGGCGAGCGCGCTGACGAGCTTCCGCCCCTTCCTGGCCTACGCCGAGCTCGCCTCGATGTTCGACAAGCTCACCTCGCTCTACGCCGCGCTCTCTCCGATCCTCGGGCTGGACGACGTGGAGGCAACGAGCGAGCGGCTGCGCGCACGCCGCCTCGGGCTCGAGCAGCACGCGAAGGCGCTCAAGACCACGACGTCCTCGCTGCGGGAGCGGCTCGGCGAGTCGGACTGGCGAGAGGTGGCGCTCGACGCGCTGCTCGCCAGGCGGAAGCCCGACCCCGACGCGGTCCGCGCGCACCTCCTCGCCCACCCGCCGGGGGCGAGCGCGCCTGGCACCTCCTCGGCGGCGCTCCGAGCGGTGG
>JACDAP010000597.1 GCA_013695395.1 Solirubrobacterales bacterium | reverse complement strand
GCGGTCACCCGCGTACTCGCCTCCGTCTCCGAGCAACGGGCCGCGCAGCAGCTCGGCGGCCGCCTGTTCCTGCTGCACGCGGCGGGCGACGAGACGGTGCCGGTCGAGGTCTCGCGGAAGCTCCACGCGCTC
The DNA here is from genome assembly GCA_013695395.1 of Solirubrobacterales bacterium. Taxonomy (GTDB): domain Bacteria; phylum Actinomycetota; class Thermoleophilia; order Solirubrobacterales; family Solirubrobacteraceae; genus Paraconexibacter. The sequence continues at coordinate 3,577 of JACDAP010000597.1, read as the reverse complement.
GCCCCGGACGCGCGGTACGTCGAGGTCCCGGGCGGCCACCACCGCTCGGTCCAGCACGACGGGGAGCTGCAGGCCTACGCGCTGCGCTGGATCGACAAGATCCTCGCGGGCTGAGCGCACGTCCGGTCGAATGCGGCGTAGGACCGCTCGCTCACCTCAGGCTGAGTCCCCGCCGATTCATCCGACGGCAACCCCGGCGGACGTCGGAGCCGCAGGCTCTCCCCGGCCCGCGCCCTCGCGGAGTCCACCCGGGCGCCGGGCGACCAGGACGAGCCAGACCACTCCGACCACCAGCAGCCCGAGGCTCGTCAACTGCGCGCTGGTGAGCCCCTCGAGCTCCTCCGGGTTGCGCCGGATGAACTCGATGAGGAACCGTTCGATGCCGGCGGCGCACAGGTACAGGGCGAAGATCACGCCGGGACGGAAATGGTCGCGCAGGCGCCACAGCAGCCAGGCCACGGTCAGCATGGTGAGCGTCTCGTAGATCGGCGTCGGGTGGACCGGCACGTCGGTCGGGACCGTTCCGTTGGGGTAGCTCATCGCGAACGGACCGTCCCAGGGCTTGCCGTAGTCCCCGTCCCCCGCGAGCTGGCAGCCGATCCGGCCGATCGCGTAGCCGGAGGCCAGGGGGATCGCGCACATGTCGAGGAGTTGTCGATTGAGCATGCCCCGCCAGCGCGCCCAGAGCAGCACGCCCAGTGCTCCGCCGAGCGCCCCGCCGTACCAGACGAGTCCCGACCCGCCGAACAGGGTGCCGAACGGGTCGTCGGCCAGCTCGCCGGTGTTGAAGACGACGTAGTAGAGCCGCGCGCCGATGAGGCCGCCGCCGAGTGCGGAGAAGGTGATCTCGTAGGCCCAGTCGACGGGTCGGCCGAGCTCCCCGAGGCGGCGTTGGATGATGGCCCCCGCGGCGACGAACCCGAGCGCAAAGCAGAGCCCGAACGTCTTGAGCGGAAGGCCGAGGAGGTCGATCTCGGGCTGCATGTCCTCGTCGAGGCTAGAGCTACAGGTAGTTCATGGGCTGCACCGGCACGCCGTTGACGCGCGCCTCGAAGTGCAGGTGGGCGCCGAAGGAGTTCCCGGTGTTGCCGACGTAGCCGATGACCTGCCCCTGCTTGACGTTCGCCCCGACCGAGGTGCCGAAGCGGACCTGGTGGGCGTAGCAGCTGGCGAGCGTCGCGGTGTGCTGGATGCAGGTGTAGTTGCCGTACCCGCCGGAGGCCCCGGTCGGCTGCATGAGCGCGACCCGCCCGTTGGCCGCGGCGCGGAGCGGCGTGCCCTCGGGGGCGGCGATGTCGACGCCGGCGTGCAGGTGCCCGGGGCGCTGCTCCCCGAAGACGCCGGTGATCGGGCCCGAGACCGGGAAGATCCACGGCCCGCCGCCGCCCTGGATCGGCTGGGCGGGAAGGCTGCCGCCGCCCGGGGAGGCGCCGAAGGACTGAGCGTTGCGCCGCGCCGCAGCCGCGAGCTCGGCCCGGATCTTCGCTTGCGCGGACTCGGCGACCTCGAGCTCGTTCTCGAGGTCGCCGCGCTGCTCGCGCACGTTCCCGAGAGCGCGCGCCTTCCCGGCGCGCGTGTTGTCGTAGCCGACGCGCACGTCGATGAGGCCCTGCTTGATCTGCGAGATCTCGTCGCGGCGCTTCTGCACCGCGACGGTGACCTCCTTCTGGCGCGCCTCGAGCCCGTCGAGCTTCTCCTCCGTGGCGGTGGCCTCGGCCTTCGCGGTGCGGACGAGCTTGAGGACGCGCTGGTCTTGCTCACCCACACGCGAGAGGTACTCCCCGCGCTCGAGCAGGTCGGCGAAGCCGTCGGCGTTCAGGACGACGCTCACGAGATCGGGGGCGTCGGCCTGGTAGAGCTCGACCAGGCGTCGGGCGAGGGCGTCCTTTGCGACGGCCAGCCGGGCGCGCAGGCGGGTGAGCCGGGCGCGCTCGGCCCGGAGCTCGTCCTGCAGACGCGAAAGTTCCCGCCGCTTGGCGTCGAGGTCGTTCTGGACCGTGCGCTCGCGCCCCTGGAGCGTCCCGATCTTCCCCTGGAGCCTGTCGATTCTGCGGTTGTAGCCGGCGATGTCGCCGGTCAGGACCTTCTCGGTGCCCTTGCGCCGCTGGATCTTCTGGCGCGCGACGTCGATGTCCCGCTGGAGCTTCGCGGCCTTGTCGGTCGACGGAGCACCCTGCGAGAGGACGGGCGTGAAGAGCCACAGCGCGAGCGGGAGCAGCGCGCCGGTGAGGAGCAGGCGGAGGCGCATCGGCGGCGACGGTAGCGGCTCGACGCCCGAAAACCTTCCCGTTACGGAGCGCTGCAACGGACCTTGCGCGGGGCCCCTCCGTCCGCTTCAGCAGACCAATAGGTCGCGGGCCTATGATCTCTCAAATGGCTCGCTCTACCTCTTTCGGCAAGGACACCGGCCTCCAGATGCGGATGCTCGCGACGATGTTCGGTCTCGGACTCGTCTACGTCATCTTCATGGGCGCCCTGATCGGCGGCACAGGACTTCCCATACCCGTCGTGCTGATCGGCGTCGGCGCGATGTTCGCCTTCCAGTACTTCGCCTCCGAGGGGCTCGCACTCAGGGCGATGGGGGCTCGAGAGGTCACCCCGCAGGAGGCGCCCGAGCTCCATGCGATGGTTGAGCGGCTCTGCATCCAGGCCGACATCCCGAAGCCGCGCGTCGCGGTCGCCGACCAGGCCCAGCCGAATGCCTTCGCGCTCGGGCGCTCGCCGAAGCACGCGACGGTATGCGCGACGACGGGGATCATGAACCTGCTCTCCCCCGCCGAGCTCGAGGGCGTCATGGCGCACGAGCTCTCCCACGTCGCCAACCGCGACGTGGCGATCATGACCCTGGCGAGCTTCTTCGCCTCGATGGCCGCCTTCATCGTCCAGTTCGGCTTCCTCTTCGGCGGAGGCAGCCGCCACAACAACGACGACGGCCCAGGAATGATGGGCCTGATCCTCGTGAGCGTCCTCGTCTACGTCGTGAGCTTCGTGCTGATGCAGGCGCTCTCGCGGTACCGCGAGTTCGCGGCCGACCGCGGCGCGGCGATCATCACCGGGCGCCCGAGCGCGCTCTCGAGCGCCCTGCTGAAGATCTCGAGCGGCATGGAGCGGGTCCCGCAGACCGACATGCGCCAGGCGGAGATGGCGGCGTTCTACATCTTCCCGCCCGGCCTCAAGAAGGGCCTCGGCAACCTGTTCTCGACGCACCCGCCCATGGAGGACCGCATCGAGGCGCTCGGCCGGCTCGAGGCGCAGCTCCAGAGCGGCAGGTAGGGATGGGGTTCCTCGACGCGCTGCTCGGCAAGCGGAAGGTCGCGGGGCCGGCGAAGGTCGACCGGCTCTTCGCGATGACCACGGCCTCGATCGCCCTCGACGCCGAACAGGGCATCCGCACGAACGGGCAGGCGGCGATCGTCTTCCAGCCTCTGGGGACCGGTGACTTCCAGCAGATCGTCACCGAGATGGAGGAGCTCGTCCGCGCGACGGGCGGCGAGACCGGCACGACGCTGCGCACCGCCGACGACACCTACGGCTACCGCTGGATGATCTTCGAGGACCCCGACATCGAGGACCTCGT
>JACDAP010000577.1 GCA_013695395.1 Solirubrobacterales bacterium | reverse complement strand
ACGATCCCCGTGGTGGTCGGGAGCTCGAGGCGGCCGCCGTCCTCGATCGTGGCGCCGCTGTCCGGTCCGGGCGAGAGATTGACGTAGCGGTTGGCCACGCCGGAGAGCCCGAGCGAGCGGATCTCCGCCTTCGTCCCGGCGTGCAGTGGGGCGAGCTCGTCGGAGACGCCGAGCACCACCTCGGCGATGCCGTCGTCGCCGAGCCGGATCTCCTGGATCGAGCCGACGCGCCCCCCGGCGACCTGGACGTCGCCGCCCTTGACGAGCTGGCCGGCGTCGCGGAAGCGCGCGACGACCTCGTAGCTGCCCCCACCCGGGCCGACGAGGACGAGCAGCACGACCACGAGCGCGAGGCCGAGCACGGCGGGCACGGCGAGGCGCGGCGTGAGGACCCGTTGCACGGTTCAGCCCCCGATCGGCGCCCGGGCGTTCCCGCCCCAGAAGAGCTGGGTACCGAGCAGCCCGATCACGTGGATGCCGAGGATGTTCGCGACCATCGACTTGGCCGTCGCCGTGCCCACGGCCACCGGCCCGCCGCGCGCGTTGTAGCCGTAGTAGCAGCCGACGAGCACGACGAAGACCGCCATGCCCATTCCCTTGATCGCCGAGTAGAGGAGGTCGATCGGATCCTGGAACTGCCAGAAGATCTGGAAGTAGCCGCCGGCGGAGACCTCTCCGATCTGCTCGACCACCGCGATGTAGGAGCCGACGAAGCCGACGGCGACCGCGGTGAGGTAGACGAAGGGGAGCACGATCCACATCGCCAGCAGGCGGGTCGAGCAGAGGAAGACCATCGACTCGATCCCGAGCACCTCGAGCGCGTCGATCTCGTCGGAGATCCGCATCGAGCCGAGCTCGGCGACGATCCCGGTCCCGACCTTCGCGGCCATCATGTAGCCGAACGCGTACGGGGTGATCTCGCGCAGGTCGCAGAGCGCGGTGAACGCGCCGACGGTGGAGGCGGCGCCGACCGCCCGGGAGCCGTAGGCGCCCTCGATCCCGCACTGCAGGCCGAGGATGAAGACGAGGCCGAGCACGATCAGGACCGATCCGACGATGAGGATCCCGGCCTGCCGGAGCACCTCCCCGGTGAACTTCAGCACCCGTCCGCTCAGCACCCCGGCGAGCGTCTTGAGGAAGAACCGGAGCATCTCCCCGAACGGGGCGAAGGTGCTTCGCATCAGCGCACGGCCGAGAGCTCGGGGTGCGTGGCCAGGAGCGCCTGGGTGAAGACGTAGTTGACGATCCCGATGGCCAGGAAGGCGATGACGACCGCCTGGTTGACCGCGCGGCCGACCCCCTCCGAGCCGCCCGAGGCGTTCAGGCCCTTGTAGCAGCAGACGATCGCGATCACGCCGCCGAAGATCGTGGTCTTCAGCAGCGAGCCCCACAGCTCGGTCGTCGTCGCGTTGTTGAAGTAGGTGGCGAAGAACGGGCCGAGCGAGGCGCCGTTGGAGAGCGTCACGAACATCCCACCGAGCGTCCCGAAGAGCAGGGCGTAGATGTTGAACATCCCCGTGACCATCATCAGCGCGAGGAAGCGCGGCACGACGAGGTTCTTGACCGGGTCCACGCCGAGGACCAGGAGCGCGTCGAGCTCCTCGCGCACCTTGCGGGCGCCGAGGTCCGCGCAGATCGCGGTGCCCGCCACGCCGGCGACGACCAGCGCGCAGACGAGCGGCGCGAACTCACGCACGACGATCAGGGCGAAGAGGCCGCCGAGCCGGTCGATCGCACCGAACAGGTTCAGGAAGTTCGCGGCCTGGATGCCCGCGGGCCCGTAGGTGAAGCAGACCGACGCGACGATCATCGGGAACCAGCAGAGCCGTAGCGCGAACAGGAACTGCTGGACGAACTCCTTGCCGTAGGGGTGCGGCGCCTGGAGGGCGGAGACCATCGTCTTGCCGCCGAGCACGCCGACCTCCCCCATGACCTTGACGCCGGCGTCGGCCTGCTCGTAGAGCCCGACCGCGCGGGTACGGACGCTCACGCGCTGCCCCCCTCGGGACACCGACCAGCGGCACCACTCCTCGCTCTCCCAAGCATGGCGCGACGCTAGCAGATTGGCGTACGCCGGAGTTCACCACCCGGGTAGGCTGGGTATGTGGCGACCCCCGACGTCGAGACCCGCCTCCCGAGAGGCCCCCACCGGCTCTCCCGCGACGAGGTCGTCCGCTCGCAGCGGCGCCGGATGATCGTGGCGATGACCGAGCATATGGCCCGCCACGGGTACGGCGCGACGCGGGTCGCCGACATCGTCGAGGGTGCGGGCGTCTCCCGCGAGAGCTTCTACGCGCAGTTCGCCTCGAAGGAGGCCTGCTTCATGGCCGCCTACGACGACGCCGTCGCCTGGACGCTCACCCGGAGCGTCGAGCAGGTGGCCACGCGCGAATCGAGCCCCGCCCGGCGGTTCGCGGCGGGGCTGCGCGCGTTCCTCGAGACGGTGGGTGCGGCGCCCGACGCCGCACGGCTCTTCCTCATCGAGGTCTACGCGGTCGGCCCCAAGGCCACCGCGCGCCGCGCCGCGGCCCAGCAGGAGTTCACCGAGCTCGTCGTGCGGGAGCTTGCCTGCGAGACCGACGCCGAGCGCTTCGCCGCCGAGGCGCTCGTCGCCGCGGTCGGCGCCATGGTCACCACGCGGCTGGCCGCGGGCGAGGCGGACACGATCCCCGCGCTCTACGAGCCGGTGCTCGCGCTGGCCCAGCGGCTGCTGCCGCTCTGAGGCCGCACGCGGCGGGAGGGCCCCGTCACCGCAGCGGCACGAGGTCGAGCAGGGTCCAGGCGCTCGCGAGGATGCGGTCGACCGGGAAGCGCGGATCGTCGAGCGCGAGGCGCGCGAGCTCCTCCCCCGTGCTCAGCAGCAGGCGGGCGAGGATGTCCTCGTCGATCGCCTCGGTCGGGGCGGCGACGCCCTCGAGGCCGAGTCGCACGACCGGGACGAGCTGCTCGGCCAGCGCGGCCCGGCGCCGGTCGACGAGCTTGCGCAGCACGGGCGGTGCGCTCTCCGGCCGCTGGAGGACGACCCGGTAGGTGCGCGGGTGGGCCATCACGCCTTCGAGGAACCGGGCGAGCGTCGTATAGAGCGCCTCGGGCGCGCCCGCCCCGAGATCCTCGGGCAGCAGCGAGTCGAGCAGGGCGCGGGTGTGCGCGTCCTCCCGGCGCAGCAGGGCAAGCAGCAGCAGCTGGAGGTTCGGGTAGCTGCGATAGACGACCGGGCGGGTGATCCCGGCGCGGCGGGCGATCGCCTCGATGCTGAGCGCGTCCCAGCCC
>JACDAP010000543.1 GCA_013695395.1 Solirubrobacterales bacterium | reverse complement strand
TTCCTACAGCGCCCGCACCCGTGCGCCGGCCGCCTCGAAGGGCACGCGACGCACGTCCGCCCAGCCTTCGGCCTCGGTGCGCAGCGCCTCCACGAGCGCCCCGGTCTGCTCGAAGTGGCTCCAGACCAGCACGGTCGGACCTGCGCCGGAGACCGTCGCCCCGAGCGCACCGAGCTCGCGCGCGCGGTCGAGCAGGGCGCTCGAGCGCGGGAAGAGGCTCGCGCGGCGCGGCTGGTGGAGGCGGTCCTGAAGGCCGCGGGAGACGAGATCCCAGTCGCCGGTGGACAGGCCGAGCGTGAGCAGCGCACCGTGGGCGACGTTGAAGACCGCCTCCTGCATCGGCACCTCGGCCGGGAGGGCGGCGCGCGCCTGGCTCGTGCGGACCGCCTGCTGCGGGATCACGAGGACCGCCTCGAGGCCCGCCGGCGGGTCGAAGCGGGCCGCGCGCCCGTCGGCGCAGATCACGAAGCCGCCGAGCAGCGAGGCAGCCAGGTTGTCCGGGTGCCCCTCCAGCTCGGTCCCGTGGGCGAGCAGGTCCGCGTCGAGCTCGAAGATCGAGTCGGCGGCCATGAGGCCCGCCAGATAGGCGGCCGCGCTGGTGCCGAGGCCGCCACTGAGCGGGATGTCCGAGGTGATCCGGAAGGTGAAGTCGTCCGGCGGGTGGAGCCGCTCGAAGCCGCGGACGCAGAGGTTGCGGCGGTCGGTGGCGATCCGCAGGTCGGTCTCGACCCCGAACCTCCCGGTCTCCTCCACCTCGAGCTCCATGTGGATCGCCAGGGCGGCCGCGAACGTGTCGAACCCCGGGCCGAGGTTGGCGCTCGAGGCGGGGACGCGGACGGTGCGACGACGCTGCATGGCCTTCGAACCTACCGGCCGCTGCCGCTCGCATCGCCACCTGTGAGCTCGCGCCACCGCACGAACCGGTGGTCGCTCTCCTCGACGAAGAGCGCGAGCGCGGCGTCGACGTAAGCGCCGTCGAGCGCTTCCCCCTGAGCGGCGACGACCGCCGCGATATCGAGCCAGTCCTTCGGGCGGTCGAAGAGCGCCTTGCAGACCAGGAGGTCCTCCGCGGAGAGCACCGGGATCTCCTCGTCGAGGAACGGTTCGCGCCGCACCCGGCGGGCCATCGCGTCGTGAAAGTCCGTATCGGCGAAGAACAGGTCCACGAAGGTCGCGCCCCACAGAGCCCGGGCCTGCCCATTCTCCTCGATCTCGCTTCCGATCCCCAGATGGTCGAAGGCGAACAGTTGGCCAAGGACCGTCAGTACCTCGGCCTGGCGCTCGGGCGGCAGGAAAACGTTGATGTCGATGTCCGTCGTGCTCCGCGGGTCGCGGTAGTAGAAGAGCGCGATCGCGCCACCGAACGCGTACGGGATCCGGCTGGCCTCGAACGCGTGCCGGAGCGCGAGCAGCTTCTCGGACGGCAGCAAGCGACGCCCAGGGCTATTCCCCGAATCGGGGTCGTTCACGTTCAGCCCTACGCGCCGCGGAGGAACGACGAGAGCCCCGGGAACATCGGCCCGCGTTCGGGGACGAGCGCTCGCTGCTCGGCCACCCGGGCGGCGACGTCCGAGATCTCTGCTCCCGCTCGCGCGTGTTCGGCTGGCGTCCGCGTCCTCCAGAACGCGATCATCTCGGCGTCATCGGACTCGACCGAGCCGACCAGTCGCGCCATGCGCTCGGCCCGTGACAGCGGGTCGCGGGGGAGCAATTGGAGTTGGTGAGCACTCTCGCTCATGAGCACATCGTAGTCAGGCCTCGAGCGCCGGGATCACGTTCTCCGGCAGGCAGACCGAGCAGAAGTCCTCACCGAAGGGCGTGAGCATGATCGAGCGGCGGACGGTCCGGCCGCGGCCGGCCTTGGCCAGCGACTCGCCGACGCGCGGCTGCGCCTCGAGCACCTGGTAGCGCAGGGGGTCGGCGAGCGCCTCCCGCGAGAACCAGATGAGACCGAGACGGAGCGGGTTCTCGCGCTGCATGATCCGCTCGACGAGCTCCCGGATGTCGCGCTCGGAGGTCACGAGGATGTGCTCGGCGATCGCCTCGGGCTCGAGCTGCTGGTAGAAGTCCTTCGCGCCCCCGAGCTTGGCGATCCCCTTGTCGACCGCGATCGAGCCCATCTTGGCCGCGCGCGAGGGGATGATCCCCTGCCAGCCGACCCCGCCCTGCATGATCCCCGGGACCTGCTGCACGCGCCGAGGCAGCAGCGAGGAGAAGGTCTTCAGTCCCGGGACCCGGACGCCCTTGAACGTCAGCGGCCAGAAGATCATCCAGACGCCGGTCTGGTTCGTGACGAACCCGATCGCCCCCATGAACAGGGGTATCGAGATCAGGGCGGTGATCAGATGGCTGTCCATGCCGCTCCGAACCTACATCGATCGGTGTCATCGTGCCTGGGCTCGACGACCGCGGTGGGGGTCAGCCCGGACGGACCCGCTTCGAGGTCTGCTCGCCCCGGATCCGCACCCGTTCGTCACCCGTGTACTGGATCGAGAGCTGCACCTCGCCCCTCGCCGCCGCCGGCAGCGGCCCGAGGAGGGACCACTTCCCGTCGGCGATCGGGACGTTGAAGCTCCGGCGCTCGAGCGCGGTGCCGTCGAGGTACTCGAGGCGGATCCGCACGACGCCCCGGGCGCGCTTGGAGATCGTCCCGACGATGCCGAGCGCGCCGCGCGCGATCTTCGAGTCGGCCCGGCGCAGGCTCGCGCGGCGGTTGGCGGCGCGGAGACGGAGATCGTCGGAGCGGACGTCGTCGTCCCCGGCGTAGGTGAGCGTGAAGATCCCGGTCGTCTTGGCGGCGTTCCGGCCGACGAGACGCTGCTTGAAGCGGATCCGACCGTCCTCGATCGGTGCGGCGAAGCGCTTGGTGACACCACCCGAACGGTAGGCGACCTGTACCCGGCCGGAGGCACGCTTGGTGATCTCGGCGAGCACGTCGAGGCGGCCTCCCTCGATCCCCGCCCGCAGGACGCGGATCTTCGCGGGGAACTTCGCCGCCTCGCCGGAGGGCGTGGATGATGGCTCGACCGGCAGCGGCCCCCCGGTGCTCGCCGCGCCCGACCCGACGTCGGTCGCGGGCGTCGCCGTGGTCGGCGATGCCGGGTCCGGGTCCGGGGTCTGCGCGGGATCCGGCACGGATCCAAGCTCTGTCGGGTCGGTCCCGGGGTCGGGCGCCGGCGGATCGGGATCCGGGTTGCTCCCCGTCGGGTCCGGATCCGGGTCGGGCCCCGGGGCGGATCCCGGCGTCACGGTCAGGTCCGCGTGGGAGACGTCGAAGAAGTAGTTGCCGACCGCCTCGACCTTGATACGGCCCTCGGTGGTCGGGGTGTTCGGGATGGAGACGGTGCGGCTGCCGTCGTTGGCGGTCCGCTCAGCGAGCACGGTGGGAAACGTCAGCCCACCGTCGACGGAGTAGCGGATCCGGACGCTCGTGGCCAGGACCGGCAGGGCCGCAGTGCCGGCGACAGCCCAGGTCACGGCCGTCGTCGAGCCACCGGCCGTCGTGGCGGCAGCGGCCTGCGAGGTGACCCGGAACGGCGTCGAGCCGGAGACCGCGATCACGGTGTCCGCGGAGCTCTCGCCGCCGCCGCCGAGCACCTGGTCGCGGGCGGTGAGGCGGAAGTGCAGGGTGCGCGCACTCGTCGGGAGGTATTCAGAGAAGCACTCGACGCGCGCCGCGATCGGCACCGAACCGGCGGTCGGACAGGTGCCGAGCCGGGCGTTCGTGTTGTCGGCGATGACCTGAGCCATGTCCGGGAACGTGCGGGTGCCGTCGGCGGCCGTGGCGAGGTTCTGACCCAGGGCGGGCGACTGCTTCGGGTCCTGCTCGACCGCCGCGACGCCGAACTGACGAAAGAGCGCTCCGCTCGGCTTGGCGTTCGACAGCAGGGTGGCGCCCGCGCCCGCATCGTTCTGCTCCCAGAGGTAGACGAGGGCGCTCCCCGCGTCCGGGTCGGTCGCATTGCCCGAGAGGGTGAACGGCGTCCGCGGCGGGATCGTCCGCCCCGCCGGCACGGACACCTCCGGCGCATGGTTGGCGGTCACGATGACGGTCCCGCCGTTGGTCGCGCCCGGTCCCTGCTTGGAGGCGACGTAGGCCTGGATCTCGGCGATCGAGCGCTGCGAGAACCACGGGTCCGAGTTGCCCTGGAGATCGTCCGCGCCGCAGATGCCCGCGTAGGCCATCACCGAGGAGCCGCTGCCCGGCTCGACGGCCGTCGCCCCGTTGCGGTTGCTGCTGCCGCAGTTGCCGACGGTCCCGTTGAAGGTGTGGTTGGCCCCGAACTGGTGACCGACCTCGTGGGCGAAGTAGTCGATCGCGAAGCTGTCACCGCGCGGGTCGGGGGCGCTCGTGCAGCCCTCCGCCTTCGCGCCGTTGCGACCGACGACGCCGAGCCCCGCGATGCCGCCGCCGCTGCCCGCGGAGATCAGATGTCCGATGTCGTACTTCGCCGCTCCGACGGCTGCGTCGGTGGCCCGCTGGTTGGCGAGAAGGGTGGCCTGCGTGCACTGCGCCGTGGTGTAGCCCGCGCCCGCGCCCCCACCCAGGAGGAACTTCGCATCGGTGTCGTAGTTGAGCTTGTCGTTGCGGTCGATCAGGACCAGCT
>JACDAP010000540.1 GCA_013695395.1 Solirubrobacterales bacterium | reverse complement strand
ATTCGGGAACACGCCGCCCGCACTCAGCCGCTCGCCACGTGCAGTGGGGTGCCCCACGGGTCACGCACGAGGAAACCGCGCGGCGCACCCTCGACGCCGGCTGCCTGCGCCGCCGCGACGCCGCGACCCGGCGCTGCCGCCTCACCGCCCTCCGGCGCATCATCAACATGATGCCCGGCGCGCTCCAAGCGGTCGCGGAGCGCGGCGATGGCCGGGGCGTCGAGCAGGACGGTCCAGGCGCGCAGCCCCACGGTGTGCGGCGGCGGGGCGCCCACGCCGTGGCCGTTCCACACGTTGAAGCCGAGGTGGTGGTGGTATCCGCCGGCGGAGACGAAGGCCGCGCTGCCGAGGCTCGCCCGCAGCGCGAAACCGATCGTGTCGCGGTAGAACGCGAGACCCTCCTCGATGTCGCCGACGTGCAGGTGGAGGTGGCCGACGCGCAGGCCCTCTCCGACCGTCGCTTGCGGCGCCTCCCCCTCGATGGTCGCCATGAGCGAGCCGACGTCGAGCGGCTGCGGCCCGTTCGCGTAGCCGAGGTGCTCAGGCCAGGCGGCGCGCGGCCGGTCGGCGGCGAGCTCGATCCCGTTGCCGTCCGCGTCGGCCAGGTAGATCGCCTCGTGCGTCTCGTGGTCGGAGGCGCCCTGCGATCGGATGCTGGTGGCGGAGAGCCGGAGCGCCGCACGGGCGAGCTCCTCCCGGCTCGGGAAGAGGAGCGCGTAGTGGAAGAGCCCGGCGTGGCCGCGGCCCGGTGGCGTCGCGGCCGGGTCCTCGTGGAGGACGAGCACCACGGTGCGGCCGTCGCCCAGGCGGGCGCGCCCGTCCTCGCGCTCGTGAACGACGAGCCCCAGCGCCTCCTCGTACCAGGCCACCGCACGAGTGAGGTCGGCGACGGTGAGCTCCACCGGGCCGAGGCGGAGACCGTCGGGGAGCGACGGCGCCGAGTCGGCGGGGAGACCGTCGGGGAGCGACGGCGCCGAGTCGGCGGGGAGACCGTCGGGGAGCGACGGCGCGTCAGGGGGGAGGCTGTCGGCGGGCGACGATGCCGCGTTAGGGCGGAGGCTGTCGGCGGGCATGCCCCCAAGGTAGCGGACCGCGGTCCGCTTATGCTGGCGGTTGGAGGTCGCCCCAGTCGTAGCGCTCGACGAGCTGCGCGACGATCGTGGTCCCGCGCGCGTCCCGCGCGACCTTCCCAGCGACGAGGATCACCTCGTCGACCTGCGGCTCGATCTGCTCGAGGACCCGGCCGAGGACGAGGACCCCGATCGAGGCGTGGAAGTCGGTGACCGTGAGCCGCGCGGCGCGCGCCCCGGTCGGCATGGCGATCGTCCGTGCCGCCGTGACGATGCCGCCGATCGTCACCCAGGTGCTCTCGCGCCGGGTCACGGCCTCGGCGATGCTCGCGTCAGGCTCCAGGGAGAACGGGCCGCTCACCAGGGCGCCGGCGCGTAGTCCTTGAGGAAGACGCCGCGGAGCTCCTCGCCCTGCTCCCCGCGGACGATCGGGTCGTAGACGCGGGCCGCGCCGTCCACGAGATCGAGCGGGGCGTGGAAGCCCTCCTCGGCCAGGCGGGCGCGGGTGGGGTGCGGGCGCTCGTCGGTGATCCAGCCGGTGTCGACGGCGGTCATGAGGATGCCGTCGGTGTCGAGCATCTCCTCCGCGCTCGTGCGGGTGAGCATGTTGAGCGCCGCCTTGGCCATGTTCGTGTGCGGGTGGCCCGGTCCCTTGTAGCCGCGCGCGAACTGCCCCTCCATGGCCGAGACGTTCACCACGTAGGTGCGCCGCGCAGGACTGGCGGCGAGCGCGCTCCTGAGGCGCGAGATCAGGATGAACGGCGCGGTCGAGTTGCAGAGCTGGACCTCGAGCAGCTCGACCGGGTCGACCTCCCCGACTCCCTGGATCCACGAGTTCGTCTCGTGCAGATCGGGGACCAGACCGCCTGCGTCGATGGCGCGGCCGGTGGCGGCTCGTTCCGGGCTCGCGGAGCCCGCGGTGAGGGCAAGCGTGGTGAGCGCCTCCGGCGTGGGCGCCCAGTGGTCGCCGGGGCGGACGGTGAGCGGGTCGGCTCCGGGCCGCGTTCGAGCTTCGTTGCGCTGAGCGGAAGAACCCTCGAGCGCGGAGGACCCGGACAACGTTCGAGCTTCAGTGCGCTCAGCGGGAGAAACCTCGAAGGCGCCCGCTCCACTGGGCCGCGTTCGAGCTTCGTTCCGCTCTCTGAAGGGAACCTCGAACGGGGCGCCACCGCGGGGCAGCGTGACGAGCTCGGGCAGCGGACCGTCGGGCAGCTCCGCGCGCTCCGCGGCGACGAGCGGCGCGTAGGCGGCGGTGCTGCGCCGCACCGTCTGGGCGGCGTTGTTGATGAGGATGTCGAGCGGGCCGTCGGCGGCGACCTGCTCGGCGAGCGCGACCACCTGCCGCGGATCCCTGAGGTCCACCCCGACGACCTTGAGGCGGGGCAGCCAGTCGGCGGCGTCGGGCATCTGGGCGAAGCGGCGTGCGGCGTCGCGGGGGAAGCGGGTGGTGATGGTGAGCGCGGCGCCGTCGCGCAGGAGGCGCAGCGCGATGTGCATGCCGATCTTCGCCCGGCCGCCGGTGAGCAGGGCGCGGCGGCCGGTCAGGTCGGTGCGGGCGTCGCGCCGGGCGTGATTCTCCCGTGCGCAGCTCGGACAGAGCTGGTGGTAGAAGGCGTCGACCACCGTGTACCGGTCCTTGCAGACGTAGCAAGCCCGCGATTCGAGGAGAGTCCCCGCGCTCGCGCCCTCCACCTCGGAGACAAGCGGGAGCCCCTGGGTCTCGTCGTCGATCCGGCCGGGTGCGCCGGTGGCGGTCGCGGCGGTGATCGCACGGTCGTGGGCGAGGATCCCCTCACGCTTCTCGGCCCGGCGGCGGAGCTTCACGCTCTTGTAGATCGCCGCCGTCGCCCGCTGGACCCGGAGCTGGTCGGGGTGCTCGAGCGGCAGCGCCTCGACCTCAGCGAGCACGCGGAGCGCCTCCTCGAGGCGGGCGGGCTCGATGCCCGGCGGGGTGTCGGTGGGGGCCTCCATTGCTGCGGGGAGGGTAGAGACGGTACGAAGTCGTGCGCGTTGCACGAGCCCTGTGCCTTGTTCCGTGACGGGCTCCGAGCCGAGGATGAGGACATGTCCCACGATCGCTGGTTGGCGTTCTGAGCCTTCTCCGTCAGACTCGTGCCGTGTCCACCACCGCCATCGACCTCCTCGCTCCGGTCCATCGCATCACGATCGAGCAGTACGACCAGATGGTCGACGCGGGCGTCTTCGTCGAGTGGCCGCGCGTGGAGCTCATCGACGGGCTGCTCGTCGAGATGAGCCCCATGGGCGAGCCGCACTCGCTGGCCATTGTCTGGCTGACCCGGTCGATCATCCGCCAGCTCGACGAGTTCCAGATGCTCGGTCCGCAGATCCCGGTTCGGATGGCCGAGTTCCGTTCGGCGCCCGAACCGGACATCTTCGTGACCACACCGGACGATTTTCGCTCGGGCCGCCCGAAGCCGCTGCTCACGATCGAGGTCTCAGACGCATCCCTGGGCTACGACCGCATCACGAAGGCCCGGCTCTACGCCCGCCGCGAGCTTCCGGACTACTGGATCGTGAACCTGCGCGAGCGGGTCGTCGAAATCCACCGGGCACCGGTTGACGGCGCCTACACCGAGCACACCGTCCACACGGCGGGCGCGACGCTGCGGCCGCTCCTCCTACCCGACGTAACGCTCGAACTGGACGACCTTCTGGCCTTCGTCGACGGCTGACTCCTCCGTCCACTCGGGCAGCGAGCCGCCGCAGGCGCGGCAGAAGCCGGGGAACCAGCCGTCCTCCCGGACCATCTCCCAGAAGCCGACCGCCTCGTCCTCCCAACGAGCGCCGCAGGTCGGGCAGTCGACGGCCACCGTGCTGAGTTCGGGGAGCTCGTCGAGAGTCGCCACGTGCCCCGGCAGCCAAAGGCGCCGGTAGCCGACGCGGGTCGCCCAGGCGGCGAGGGTCGCGTCGACGGCCAGGCCCCACGGGGAGCCCGGCACAGGGACCACGAGCAGCTCGTCCTCGTCGAGGCGGTGCAGGTCGGCGAGCGAGGCCTGGAGGCGGGCCATCGCCAAGGGCGCGGGACCGGCCCGGTAGAGCACGGGGCTCCAGCGGTTGAGGGTGACGGTGCCCCCGCGAATGCTCGCGCGGCACATCGGGTCGTCGTGGCAGTGCACGATGCGGGGTCGCCGGCGCTGCTGCCGTCCTGACGCCGCCCGCGCTGGCATGCTCGGTTCATGTCTGTGCCCCCCTGGGTCGTGTGGCGGAACCGCGGGGCGAAGCGTGCGCGAACCGCACGGGAGGAGTTCGGGCTCGAAGCCGCGGCACCACTCGACTGCCTGCTCGGGATCGTCGATGAGCGGGCGGAGCTTCCGGTCGTCATCGGACGGCTACGCGCCGACGTCGACGGCGCCTGCACGGACGTCGCCGGGGGCCGGATGCTGTGGGTGAACAGCCAGCAGGCGCTCGTCCGCCAGCGCTTCACCCTCGCCCACGAACTCGGCCACGTCCGCGTGCCCCACGACGGCGCGATGATCCTCGACACCTACGAGACGCTCGCGGGCCGCTCGACCGATCAGCGGGAGGTCGAGGCCAACGCGTTCGCCGCCGAGTTCCTCATCCCGAAGGTCACGATGGAGGAGCTCGAGCCCGAGCCGGATCTCGACGGCCTCGTGACCGTCGCTGCCCGCTTCGGGACGAGCGCGAGCATGACCCTCTATCGCTTCTCGGGGTGCAAGCGCATCAGCGTCGGGCGGCTCGAGGAGCTGAAGGCGCAGATCGAGGCCGATGAGCACCACGCGGCGCATAAGCGTCTTGAGCTCATGGCGATCGACGACCGCCTGGCCGGCCTGGAGTTCGGTGGCTCCTACGTCTCCGGAAGCCTCGACGGCACCCACCTCGCGGCAGCGGTGCGCGGCGAGGCGGCGATGACGCCGGAGCTGGCCGTCGCGGTGCGCGGGCTGCTGACCTGAGGCCCCGCGCTACGCGCGGCCGAGGACGACGTCGAGCCCGACGAGCACCCGCGCCAGGTCATCACCACCCAGTCGGCCGACCCGAGGCGATAGGACCCGACGGTCGACCGCCACGATCTGCGAGACGTTGGCCACTGAGTCCTTGGGGAGCCCGGTCCGAGACGCCGGCAGCGCGACGTTCCCCGGCGCCGCGGCGAGGCGCTCGTTGCTCGTCAGCGGCACGACGACAGCAGTCGCGATTCGGCTCGCGTTGAACTCATCCCCCTGGACGATGACGACCGGCCGGGTGAACCCAGGCCCGGATCCAGCAGGCGCGGACAGCTCTGCCCAGCACACGTCACCCTCGCTGATCACCATTCGGAACGCTCGAGCGCTTGGTGCGCGGCGCTGCTCCCGAACCCCTCGTAGTCGTCAGCGAGCTCGTCGGCAAGCTCGTCGAGCGCCCGGGTGACCGCCCCGGGCTCGCGGCGCGCCACGAAGTCCGTGAGCGCGTCCCGGTAGAGCTCGCTCCGCGACTTGCCGAGCCGGGCGGCCAGCGCATCCGCGCGTTCGAAGAGCTCGTCGGGAATCGAGATCGCGGTCTTCATACCAGAGGTATAACCTATCCGCAACCGTCTTTCACCCCGCGGGACCACCCAGGAAGAGCCGTTCCACCTCGTCCAGCGGCGGCGGGGCGGGCGCGTGCGCGGCTTCGGAGAGCACCGAGAGGTCGGCGGCCATCGCGCCTCCCGCGTCGCCGTCCGCCCGGAACAGATGGGCACCGCCCGCGACGGCGGGGTTCAGGCCGCGGCCGAACATGCCCGCGTCGGCCAACCGCTCCGCGCTCGTGTCGAACAGCTCGCCGAGCGCGTCGAGCAGGCGGCGTGAGACGCCGGCGGGCTCGAGCTCCCCCGACTCCATCTGCGTGAGGAAGTCGACGGTGCGCTTCTGCTCGGCCTCGCCCAGGGAAAACCGCTCACGCACGCGCGTGGCGAGCGCGGTCAGCGACAACGAGGAGCGGGCGCGCAGCTCGGGAAGCAGCTCCGGCCAAAGGCCGCCCGGCTCCCCGGCCGCGGCGAGCACGCGGGCGACCGCGGGGGTGGCGCGAATCTCCGCGCGCACCGCCTCGGAGTAGGCGGGGGTCGGCGCGATGTCGATCCAGTCGGCGATCTGCCCGGCGAGCTCACGCCGCGCCGTCGGGTCTGCGACCTGCGCGAGGTAGTCGTCGAGCTCCGGCCGGCGCCCGGTGTTCCAGGCGTCGATGAAGTCGGAGAAGAGCTGGTCGGTCATGCGTCGTACTGCTCCTTGAGATCGCGGAGATCCTTGGCGGTGCGCGAGCAAAGTTGGTGGGCGTTCTCCTTGGAGACCTCGAGCGCGGCGCAGATCTCCTCGGTGGTGGCAGCGGCGAGCATGAGCTGCGCGACCCGGCGGCGTCGCTCCGAGAGCTTGGGCAGTGCCCAAGCGGCGAAGCCCATCGTGTCCCGGCCGGTCTCCTCGTCCTCGAGCTGGCGCTTGGCCTGACCGTACTCCCAGGCGGGAGCGGGCCGGTCGGGGTCGTCGTGCTCGGTCCAGCTGCCTTCGAGGGGGACCGTGCGGTGGCGCGCCTCCTTGCGCTGGACGTCGACGCAACGGCGCATGACGATCGTCTTCATCGCGTTGACGAGCTCGCCCATGCTCGCCCCGTTGAAGCCCTCGAGCAGGAACTTGGAGAACGACTCGAGCGAGAGCTGGATGGCGTCCTGCTGCTCCTGCGCGTCGAGCCGGCCGCTGCTCTCGACGCGGACCCGGATCACGATCCGGTCGTGGAAGTCCTCCACCAGCCGGTTCCACCAGAGGCGTGTCTCCCCGGTGTCCCCGGCGGCCCGGGCGCGGAGGAAGCGTCTCAGATGCTCGTCGTCGTGCTTGGCCACGGGAGGAGGGTCGGGAGCGGAGGCCACGATCTGACACTGGCAGACTGCGCGGATGGCTAGAGACTTCTGGACGGACGCCGAGAAGCACCTGATCCGGTACGGAGGGACCTGGGTCCCGGCGGTCATCGCCCGCGCGGAGGGCTCCTACGTCTACGACGAGGAGGGCCGCGCGATCCTCGACTTCACGAGCGGCCAGATGAGCGCGATCCTCGGCCACTCGCACCCGGACGTGGTGGCGACGATCCGGGAGAGCAGCGCGACGCTCGAGCACCTCTTCAGCGGGATGCTCAGCCGGCCCGTCGTGGACCTGGCGCGGCGCCTCGCGGAAACCCTCCCCGCGCCGCTCGAGAAGGCGCTCCTGCTCTCCACCGGTGCGGAGGCCAACGAGGCGGCACTCAAGCTCGCGAAGCTGTACACCGGCGGCTACGAGGTGGTGAGCTTCTCCCAGTCCTGGCACGGCATGACCTCCGGGGCCTCGGGCGCGACCTATTCCCACGGGCGCCGCGGCTACGGCCCGGCGATGGTCGGGAACCTCGCGATCCCCGCGCCGAACGCCTATCGCTCGCGCTTCATCCGCGACGGCGAGCACGACTGGCAGACGGAGCTCGACCACGCGTGGGAGCTCGTCGACCGGCAGTCGAGCGGGGCGCTGGCGGCCTGCATCGTGGAGCCGATCCTGAGCTCCGGCGGGATCATCGAGCTGCCGCCGGGCTACCTGGCCGCCCTGCAACAGAAGTGCCGCGAGCGCGGGATGCTCCTGATCCTCGACGAGGCGCAGACCGCGCTCGGCCGCACCGGCGCGATGTACGCGTTCGAGCGCGACGGCGTCGTGCCGGACATCCTCACGCTCTCCAAGACGCTCGGCGCCGGGCTCCCTCTGGCGGCGACGATCACGAGCGCGGAGATCGAGGAGCGCTGCCACGAGCGTGACTTCCTCTTCTTCACTACGCACGTGAGTGACCCGCTCCCGGCGGCGGTCGGGCTCACGGTGTTGGACGTCCTCGCGCGCGAGGAGCTCTGCGCGCGGTCCCTGAAGCTGGGCGAGCACATGGAGGCCGCGCTGCTCGACATGCAGTCGCGGCACGAGTGCATCGGCGACGTGCGGGGCCGCGGCCTGATGCGCGGGATCGAGCTGGTGCTCGACCGGGAGACGAAGGAGCCCGCCGACGCGCTTGGCGCCGCGGTGACCACCCGCTGCTTCGAGCTCGGCCTGCACATGAACATCGTGCAGATGCCCGGCATGGGCGGCGTCTTCCGGGTCGCCCCGCCGCTGACGATTGGCGAGCAGGAGCTCGACCTGGGCCTCGCGATCATGGACCAGGCGATCGGCGAGGCGGCCGCGAGCGGCTGAGCGCCGCCTCGAGCGATCCCGTGCGCTCGATGGCTCCATATCGGAGCCCGACAGCACACGGGATTCCTTCCAGACCCAGAGGGCGCAGACCCGAAGGGTTCGAGGCCGCCCGGCGCGCGCGGACGGAGGAAGCAAGCGCGCCGCGACGAGCGCGCTCAGCGCCCGGGCGGCGGCGGGAGCAAATCCTCCGGCAGCGGTTCGAGCGGCGCGACCGCGGGAACCGCCACGGGCGTCGTCCCGTCTCCCGCGAGGCGCAGGTCGCTGAAGACGCCGGTGCCGCCACCGCGGCAGGTCAGGCCGATGCGCGTCGGCCCGCCTCCGTAGGCCGCCTCGCCCTCGGGGACGCGCCGGGTCCCGCCGCGGGTGCTCACGTAGGTCGCGATGTTCCCGCCCGGCGCGACCGTGACGCGCAGCCGCACGCTCCGCTTCCGCGGCACCGCGATGTTCCTCCCGAGGCGGATCTCCCCGCCGCGGCGCCGGATCGAGCGCACGCCGCGCGGCGTCAGCTCGACGCCCCGGAGCGTTCCCCCGTTGTCGCGGACGACGAGCGCGGGGAGCGTCTTCCCGCGCGTCGGCTGCACGGTGACCGCGAGGGAGAAGCGCTCCGCCCCGACCTGCCGGGTGACGAGGCCGCTGACCTCCCCGCAGCGCAGGCGCAGGCGGCGGTCGCCGGTCTCCACCTCGGGCAGGGCCCTGCGGATCTGCCACTGCCAGCCGGGCAGCAATGCGGGGGTGGTGAAGCGGTCGCGGAAGCTCGTGTTCGCGACGGGCGCGGAGGGGCTGAGCGGGGAGCTCTGGCTGATCAGCGGGGTTCCCGCAGCGAACGGCGAATCCGTCGGGGCGCCGATCGCGGGCCAGCCCTCCGCGTCGATGCGGACGGGGCTGAGGACGCCCTGGCGTTGCCGGTTGGTGAGATCCTCGACGTCGTAGGCGTGGTGGAGGTACTGGAGGCTGCCGTCGGTGAGGCGCAGCACGTCGCCGTGACCGGGGCAGCGCCACTCGGGGCCGCCGACGAGCACCGGCGTCTCGCGCTTCTCCCACGGCCCGAGGAGGTCGGGGGCCCGCGCGACGGCCGCGACGTAGTTGCAGGGCGGGCGGCAGCAGCCCCCGCCCGAGTAGACCAGGTGCCAGGTGCCGTTCTCCTGGAAGAGCGAGGCGCCCTCGGTGACGCCGGCCTCGAAGAGGCGGTCGGGTCCGATCAGCAGGGTCGGCGGGCCGAGCAGGTCGAAGGTGTTCGCATCGATCGGCCGTGCGGAGAGCCCGCCGCCGAGCCCCTGGTTCTTGTAGACGAGCCAGCTGGTGCCGTCCTCGCGGGTGACGAGATTCGGGTCGATCGCGCCGCCCGGCGGACAGAAGATCGGGCCGTCCTCGGTCCACGGCCCGGCCGGGTCGGCGGCGGTGGCCGCGCCGATGCAGAACTTCCCCGGCGTCTTCAGGCCGGAGAAGAGCAGGACGAAGCGCCCGTTCGTGAAGGAGAGGCTCGGCGCCCAGAAGCGCCGTCCGGTCGCCCAGCGCGGCGCGACGTCGAACGCGGAACCGATCTGCTCCCAGGAGACCAGGTCGCGGGAGCGGAGGATCGGCAGGCCGGGGGCCCAGCGGTCGCTCGTGGTCGACGCGTAGAAGTCCTCCCCCACCTGGACGACCGTCGGGTCCGGGTAGTTGCCGGGCAGGACGGGGTTCAGGTAGTCGGCCCGGGCGGTGCCGGTGAGCGCGAGGAGCAGGAGGAGGCTGAGGAGTCCGGCGCGCATGGCGAGCGGCGAAGGGTAGGCGGGCGGCAGTCGGGCCGCGCCGCATGTGTTGCGGGACGGCCAGCCCGCAGTGTCGACACATCTCCGTCTTGTCCCGCGTCAGGGCCGCGCCGGAGGATCGACGGGTGCCCATCGACTGCTTCTCATGCCACGACATCCCGGACTTGGCGTTCTAGCCCCGGCGCGCAACACTGATGCCATGGCACCGACCGGGATCGACCTGCTTACGCCCGTGCACCGGCTCTCGGTCGAGCAGTACGTCCGCATGGGGCGAGACCGGGGTCTTCGACCAGGGGCCTCGGGTGGAGCTCATCGACGGGGTCATCGTGGAGATGGACCCGATGAACCCGCCGCATGTGCGCGCCGTCGGCTGGCTCACCAAGCACCTCGTGCCGCAGCTCGACCCGGCCCACATGCTGACGCCGGTGTGCACGCTCTACATGCCGTCCCAGCGATCGGCGCCCGAGCCCGACATCGCGGTGCTCGTCGAGAACGAGGTCGGCGACGAGGCACCCGACCCCCTGCTCGTCATCGAGGTCTCCGACGCCTCGCTGCGGTACGACCGCATCACGAAGTCGCGGCTCTACGCCCGCCGCGGGGTCGCCGACTACTGGATTCTCAACGTGCCCGACCAGGTCATCGAGGTCCACCGGGAGCCGACCGACGAGTTCTGGGGGCGGCGAACGATCCACCACGCCGGTGAGACCCTCGAGCCGCTTCGCCTGCCGGGCGTGAAGCTCGACATCGGAGCGCTGCTGGCGTTCGTGTCCGGGTAGGCGCCTCCACCCGACGGGTAGCGTCGGGTGATGGAGAGCGTCGATGAGTTCCTGATCACCGAGCGCAGCTGCTCCGACGATGAGTCGGGCCTCTCGGTCGGCCTCGCGAACATCAGCGCCGAGGTGCCGGGGGTCGAAGCGAACCGGGACAAGATCCGGCGCGCCGTGGAGCTCTTCGCCGAGCGCGGCGTGAACATCGCGGTCTTCCCCGAGTTCTGCCTGTCGGGGTACTTCTGGGA